>JBFMDD010000321.1:0-19730 GCA_040754115.1 bacterium | reverse complement strand
TACTCTCTACTCTCTACTCTCTACTCTCTACTCTCTACTCTCTACTCTCTACTCTCTACTTATTTAGAATTACCATATATTTTAGAGACAATTTTTTCTGCGATTTCTTTAGGAACCTCGGAGTAATAAGCAAACTCCATAGTATAATTAGCCCTTCCCTGACTCAATGAGCGTATGGAAGTAGCATATCCAAACATCTCTGCTAATGGCACCATTGCATGGATAATTTGTGATGTATTTCTTAGTTTCATCTCTAAGATATTAGCTCTTTTAGAATTAAGGTCTCCAATTATATCCCCCATATATTCTTGAGGTACTACTACCTCTAACCGCATCATAGGCTCTAAAAGTACAGGATGAGCTTTTTTAATGCCATCGATGAACCCTTGATGAGCGGCATTTTTAAATGCAATTTCTGACGAATCTACTTCATGAAAAGAGCCATCGAAAAGTGTTACTTTTACATCTACTATGGGGTATCCAGCTAATACGCCGCTGTCCATAGCCTCTTCTACCCCTTTTTTCACTGATGGAATATATTCTTTGGGTATAGTTCCTCCAACAATCTTATTGACAAATTCAAGTCCTGTACCTGGTTCTACTGGTTCTATCTTTAGCCATACATGTCCATACTGGCCTCTACCACCTGTCTGACGCACATATTTCCCTTCTGATTCCACCATACTTTTGATAGTTTCTCGATATGCTACTTGAGGTTCACTTACTTTTACAGCTAACCCAAATTCCTTTTTCATTCGTTCCACGATAATTTCTAAATGTAATTCACCCATTCCAGAGATAAGTGTTTGACCTGTATCAGGATTTGTAGATTTTTTAAAAGTAGGGTCTTCCTGAGCTAATCGATTTAGAACTACCCCTAATTTCTCCTCATCCTGTTTGGTCTTAGGTTCTATGGCAACCGAAATAACAGGTGTCGGAAAGTGGATTGATTCTAATATAATGGGATAATTTTTATCACAAAGTGTATTTCCAGTAGAAACATCTTTTAATCCCACTACTGCACCTATATCCCCAGCATAAAATTTTGTAATATCTGTCCGTTTATTGGCATGCATTTGAAGTAATCTACCAATTCTTTCATATTTACCTGTGTTAGAATTATAAACTGAGTCCCCTGTAGCAACAGAACCTGAATAAACTCGTATATAAGTCAAATTACCTACATACGAATCAGCGGTAATTTTAAAACATAAAGCAGAAAAAGGTTCATCATCCGAAGCAATACGCTCTTCTTGTTGTTCTGTCTTGGGATTAACTCCGTTTACTGGTGGCATATCAATGGGAGAAGGCAAATAATCTACCACTGCATCTAAAAGTGCCTTTATTCCCTTATTGTTTCGTGATGCACCACATAATACAGGGAAAAGTAATCCATTAATCGTAGCATTTCGAATACCTTTTTTAATCTCCTCTTCATTTATATGTTCGTCTGCAATGTATTTTCCCATCAACTCTTCATCAAGTTCTGATATTGCCTCTATTAATGTATGATTAGCTTGTGCTGCGGTTTGATGTAAGTCTTGTGGTATCTCACCTTCTTTAAAAACTTCTTCTGAATTTTCATCATAGTCCCAAAAAATAGCCTTCATTTTAACTAAATCAATAACACCTTTAAATTTACCATCCTGAGTTACAATTGGTAATTGTATTGGCACGGCATTAGCATTCAATCTTTCTTTCATCATTGAAATCACACGGTTAAAATCTGCCCCAACTTTATCCATTTTATTGACAAAGGCAATTCTGGGTACATTATACCTATCTGCTTGCCTCCAAACAGTCTCTGATTGCGGCTCAACTCCACCTACTGAACAGAAAACTCCAATTACACCATCAAGTACCCTTAACGAGCGTTCCACTTCTATAGTAAAGTCAACATGTCCAGGAGTATCAATGATATTAATTCTATGGTCTCGCCAGAAGCAGGTAGTAGCAGCTGAGGTAATAGTAATCCCTCTTTTCTGCTCCTGTTCCATCCAGTCCATAACAGTAGTACCATCATCTACCTCACCCCATTTATGTACTTTACCAGTATGAAACAGGATGCGTTCAGTGGTAGTAGTTTTACCTGCATCTATATGAGCCATAAGCCCAATATTTCTTGTCTTTTCAAAAGGAGTTACCCTTCCCATCTCTTTTGCCTCTTTTTCTTTAATACTTACTCGTACCATTTGTTTTATTATTTTTTTCCTCCTATTCTTTAAACAGCCTGAACCTTTCTCTCCAAGCTAATATGTTCTAAAACCATATGTCTTATATTTTTTATCCGTCTTTCAAATTGAGCTATTTTTACATTTAACTCCATCATTTTCAAGCCGATTACAAATTATTTCAAGTTGCTCACTATGATGTTTTAGTTCAACCTGAACAGCTTTTAATTCAGGCACTAACAAATCTTGTATAACCTTTCTAAAGCCACCAACAATATCTTGCATATTAAATATACCTCTTTCTACCATCTATAATGAGCAAAAGCTTTATTAGCCTCAGCCATTTTATGGGTATCTTCCTTTTTCTTAACCGCCGGACCTGTATTATTCATGGCATTTAATATCTCTGATGCTAATCTTTCTTCCATTGGTTTACCTTTTTGTGCCTTAGCAAAGGAAATAATCCAACGCATAGCTAATGCAATCCCTCGTCCCTCTGTCACCTCGGTTGGGACCTGGTAGGTTGCACCTCCAACTCGTCTTGATTTTACAGCTATATGAGGTCTAACATTATCGATAGCCCGTTTAAAAACTGTTAGCGGTTGTTCTTTAGTCTTTTTTTCTATTATTGCAAATGCCTTATAGACAATTCGTTGAGCTAATGATTTTTTGCCTCGTCTTAAAATCACATTAATAAATTTACTTACCAATTGACTATTATATATTGGATCTGGAATTACTTTCTTTCTTTTTGGTGGTCCTTTTCTTGGCATAATTACTTACTCTCTTTCGGTCTTTTAGTTCCATATTTAGACCTTGCTTTTCTTCTATCTTCTACCCCTAATGTATCTAATGTTCCTCGAATAACATGGTATCTAACACCGGGTAAATCTTTTACCCTACCTCCGCGAATTAAGACAATTGAATGTTCTTGAAGGTTGTGTCCGATACCTGGAATATAAACAGTGACTTCAGCTCCTTTTGCTAATCTTACTCTGGCTACTTTTCTTAAAGCAGAATTTGGTTTTTTTGGCGTAGTAGTATAAACTCGTGTACATACCCCTTTAGCTTGAGGAGACCCTGCTAATGCAGGTGTTTTCCTCTTCTCTACTATTTTTTTTCTACCAAACCTGACCAATTGATTAACAGTCGGCATTATGTCCTCCATGAAATGGTAAACCTTTAGGTATCAACTTTTAAAAGAGTTAAAACCAGTCAATGTAAGAAAGAAATAAATTGAAATTAGTAGAAATTTATTGTTCTTTTGCTACCAATTTCCACAAATTTCTATTACCTCTCTGTATTTCCTCTGCTTCCTTAATGGAACCATACAGATTAAAAAAGCAAGCTTTAGTTAGCCTGCTTTTTGAAAAAATAGGACTCTTAAAATTTTAGAGGGAATATAAGTTTTCATAACCTCCTTTTTTAAGAGAAAATAACTAAAACTCTACCACATTACTGCTCTGTCACAGAAATTATTAAAGGAATTAAACCACAGAGGTCACGGGGAGGAAGAAATTAAGAAGTTGAGAAGCCTCTCCTGGCGACAAGCCCGGGATAAGAAATTGAGAAATCAAGATTTAAAAATCTCATCTTCTTATCTTCTTATCTTCTTATCTTCTCATCTTCTTATTTTCTTAAATTCTGTGTTCTCTGTGGTTAGGTTTAACAATTAATGTGACAAAGCACTACCACTCTGATATTCGTAGTATATAAATATAACATTAATTTATAATTTTGTCAACTATTTTTTTAAAGATTTTTAAGATTCTTTTATTTCTTCATCTATTTTTTCATCTTCTTTTTGAGATGGAATATTTACTTTTATCTTGTTATATTTTGGTACTCCTGTTCCTGCTGGTATAAGTCGTCCAATAACCACATTTTCTTTTAATCCGCGTAAATTATCTATCTTACCTTGTACTGCGGATTCAGTTAAAACCTTTGTTGTTTCCTGGAAAGAAGCAGCAGAGATAAAACTTTCAGTAGATAAAGAAGCCTTAGTTACACCGAGTAAAATAGGTCTTGCTTGAGCAGGTTTTTTCCCTTTCGAAATTACCGCTTCATTTACCTCATTAAATTTAACTTTATCTACTTGCTCCCCTAATAAAAATGTTGTATCTCCTATATCTGTCACTTCAAGTTTACGCAGCATCTGACGAATAATAACCTCAATATGTTTATCATTAATATTTACTCCTTGTAGCCGATAAACCTCTTGAATCTCATTAACTAAGTATTCTTGTAACTTACGGTCACCTTTTATCTTCAAGATATCATGTGGGTCAATTGGTCCTTCTGTTAATTGATCTCCTGCTGATACTATATCTCCTTCGTGAACCTTCAGGTGTTTACCTAAAGAGACTTCGTATTCTCTAACATCTTTGGTCGTTTCACTCTCAATCAGGATAATTTGCTTATTTTCTTTAATACCTTTAAATTTTACCACTCCATCAACCTCAGTGACTAAAGCTGATTCTTTAGGTCTTCGAGCTTCAAACAACTCTGCTACTCGTGGTAATCCACCAGTAATATCTTTAGTTCTAATTAACTCTTGTGGGAATTTGGCTATAACCGTTCCAGCGGTAATCTTATCTCCATCATTTATTACAATTCTTGCTCCATGAGGAATAATATAATTAATAATAGCTGGTTGGTTTTTGCGGATAATACATATTCGAGGTTGAAGTGTTCCCTCGCGGTCTTCAATAATTACTCTTCTAAACAAACCTGTATTTTCATCAAGTTCTTCCCGTAAGGTTCTTTCTTTAACAATATCTTTAAATTGTACTGTTCCTTCTACCTCGCTTAATATTGGTTCATGATATGGATCAAATTCAGCAATTAACTTTTTAGGTGGGACTATATCTCCTATATTAACAAACAATTTTCCACCTGTTTTAATCGGGATGGCTCTTTCTTTTGCTGCGATTAAAATTCTTTTTTCACCCTCTATACGGACTATTCCCGCTACATCTGTTTTTATCTCTTTGAGTTGTCCATTTTTTTCAAATTGTGCTATTTTATCACCTACATTTACCCACAGGCCATCAAAGACCGTAGGTTTTATGTTTGGAGACAATTTATATTCTCTGAGTATCTTGCGCAAAGTAAGTTGACCTGCTCTGGCAGATACCATACTACCATCTTTTAAAGGAATCAGTCTTTTGGGTACTTCTACAATTTCAACTTCATGAGGCAATCTAATTTCTCTTTCCTCTACCTGGCGATATGCTGTTCCTCCAATATGAAATGTTCTCATTGTCAGCTGAGTGCCTGGTTCTCCGACAGATTGAGCGGCAATGATACCTACTGGTTCTCCAACATCTATCAATTTCCCCGTAGCTAAATTTCTACCATAGCATTTAGCACATACTCCTCTTTCAGCCTCGCATGTAAGTACTGTACGGATTCTTATTCTATCAATTTCTACTTCTTCTATTGCTTCAGCAGATTCCTCATTTATTTCCTCATTAGCATTTACTATAACTTCACCGGTCATAGGATTAACAACATCGTCTAAAGAGACCCTACCTAATATACGATCACTTAACGGTTCTATAATCTCATCTCCTTCCTTTATTGCCTCAACTACTATTCCATTAATAGTGCCACAATCCTCCTGAGTAATAATTACATCTTGTGATACATCAATCAATCTACGCGTTAAATAACCCGCATCAGCGGTTTTCAACGCTGTATCAGCTAATCCTTTTCTCGCTCCATGAGTTGAGATAAAATATTCTAATACGGTGAGTCCCTCCCTAAAATTAGCAGTAATGGGCAATTCTATAATTTCCCCTGATGGTTTTGCCATTAGCCCTCGCATTCCTGCTAATTGTCGTACTTGCTGTTTACTTCCTCTTGCCCCTGAGTCAACCATCATATAAATAGAATTAAACCCTTTCATATCTTCGCCTAATCTTTCAAACATTACTCTGGCTACTTCATCACCTACATATGTCCATAAATCTACTACTTTATTATATCTTTCTTCATCAGTAATAATTCCTTGCTGATATTGTTGTAATATCTTTTCTACTTCTTTGTAACTCTCCTTTAATAATTCTGGCTTTTGAGGAGGTATTTTAATATCATCTACTCCAAAAGAGGCACCATATTTTGTTGCATAGTAAAACCCAAGTTGTTTTAACTTATCCAATAAAATAATTGTCTTTCCCATCCCACATTTACGGTATGCATTTGCTACTATTTGCCCTACCTTTTTCTTATCTACCTTCTCATTAACAAATTGAAGTTCTTCAGGTAAGCACTCATTGAATATTAAGCGTCCAACAGTAGTATGTATTTTTTTACCATTAAGAGAAATCCAAATTTTTGCATTTAAACTTACCACGCCCTCTTCATATGCCATTAATGCCTCATTTATACCTGCAAACCTTTTATCCTGTCCTAGATCATCTGGTCTTTCTTTAGTAAGATAACATAATCCTAAGACAATATCTTGTGTTGGTGTAACCAACGGTTTTCCATTAGCAGGTGAGAGAAGGTTATAAGCTGATAGCATCAAGATTTGACTTTCTATTTGTGATTCAATAGATAAAGGTACATGGACAGCCATTTGGTCGCCATCGAAGTCAGCATTAAATGCAGCACAAACTAAAGGATGAATCTTAATAGCATCTCCTTCTACTAAAACAGGGATAAAAGCCTGTATTCCCGCACGATGTAAAGTAGGAGCACGATTTAGAAGTACAGGATGCTCTGATGTAACTTCTTCTAATACATCCCAGACATCAGGACTTTCCCGCTCTACCATACGCTTGGCACTTTTAATATTATGAGCTAAATTATCTGCAACTAATTTGCGCATAATAAATGGTTTAAATAACTCTAAAGCCATTCTTTTTGGTAAGCCACATTGATATAGTTTTAGTGTTGGGTCTACGACAATCACTGAGCGACCTGAGTAATCTACTCGCTTTCCTAATAGATTCTGACGGAATCTACCTTGTTTACCTTTAAGCATATCTGATAAAGATTTTAGAGGTCTATTTCCTGTACCCCGTATTGGTTTCCCTCTTCTTCCATTATCAAATAGAGCATCAATAGCCTCTTGCATCATTCTTTTTTCATTGCGAATAATTATCTCAGGTGCTTTTAATGCAATAAGCCGTTCTAATCGGTTGTTACGGTTTATTACCCTTCGATAAAGGTCATTTAAATCAGAGGTAGCAAATCTACCACCATCTAATTGAACCATCGGTCGTAATTCAGGTGGTATAACTGGTATAACATCTAAAATCATCCACTCAGGTTTATTCCCACTTTTTAAAAAAGCCTCTAATATTTCAAGTCGTCTGACTATTTTGCGTCGTTTTTGATAAGAGGTTTCTTCTTCCATTTCTAATCGTAGAGTTTCTACCTCTTCCTTTAAATCAATCTCTTTTATTAATTTCTTGATTACCTCTGCTCCCATACCTACTTCAAACCCTCCACCATACTGTTCTTTTAAAGTTCTATATTCATCTTCACTAATTACTTCTTTCTTTTTAAGAGGAGTATTTCCTGGGTCAATAACAATGTATCCTTCATAGTATAGTACCCGCTCAAGGTCTCTAACTGATATGTCTAACACAATTGCCATGGGAGATGGAACGCGCTTAAAATACCAGATATGAGATACTGGAGTAACTAATTCAATATGTCCCATTCGTTGTCTTCTAACTTCGGAATGTGTTACTTCTACACCACACCTATCACAAACAACACCTTTGTATCGCATACTTTTATACTTACCACAGAAACATTCCCAGTCTTTATTTGGTCCAAATATACGCTCACAAAATAGTCCATCCCGTTCAGGTCTGAATGTCCTATAATTTATCGTTTCTGGTTTTTTTACTTTATCATGAGACCATGCTCGAATCACTTCAGGAGATGCAAGTTTTATACTAATAGCTGCAAAATTAGATAATATTTCATCTGACTGCGCAACCAGAGATTCAAGACTTTGTTTTGGCTCAGATTCTCGTTTTATCTCTTTATTCATGAAAAATCCCCCCTAAAACACAGTAGATAGTAAACAGTAGAGAGTAAGCAGGTTAATACTGACTACTGACTACTGACTACTGACTACTGTTCACTGATTACTTTTAAAACATAGGTTTTATAAAATGTTCTTGCTCTTTCATAGTTGGTAGTGGAGTTCGTCTATCTTCGTTTAACTTCTTTATATCTACAGCTTTACCTTTCTCATCTAATACTTTCACATCTAAAGCTAATCCTTGCAGTTCATGAAATAATACATTGAAAGATTCAGGCACTCCGGGTCCGGAGGCGTTTTCTCCTTTAACAATCGCTTCATATACCTTTGCTCTGCCAATAATATCATCTGATTTTACGGTCAAGAACTCTTGTAATATATGAGAGGCACCATAAGCCTCTAATGCCCAAACCTCCATTTCACCCAGTCGCTGTCCACCAAATTGAGCCTTTCCACCCAATGGTTGTTGGGTAACTAAAGAATATGGTCCAATGGAGCGAGCATGAATTTTATCTTCCACCAAATGAATTAATTTCATCATGTAAATATAACCAACAGTAATTTTCTGCTCAAATCTTTTTCCTGTTTTTCCATCATAAAGATATACCTTCCCATCTTCTGGTAGATTTGCTTTTTTAAGGAATTTTTTGATTTCTGATTCAGTAGCTCCATCAAATACAGGGCATGTTACCTTAATGCCTAATTTATGTGCTGCCCAACCTAAATGAGTTTCTAATATTTGCCCAATATTCATTCTCGAAGGCACTGATAATGAATTTAATACCATCTCTACTGGTGTACCGTCTTCAAGATAAGGCATTTCTGCTTCTGGTAAAATTTTAGCTACCACACCTTTATTGCCATGTCTTCCAGCTATTTTATCGCCTACCATAATTTTGCGTTTAGTAGCCACATATACCTTGACTAATTCCTCAATTCCAGGAGGTAGTTCATCTCCATTATTAGTTGAGAAGTATTTAACATCAATAACTACTCCTTCACTTCCATAAGGATGATGAAGGGATGTATCTCTGACCTCTCTAACCTTTTCACCAAATATAGAATGAAGTAATTTATATTCAGGAGAGAGGTCTGTTTCGCCCTTTGGGGTAACTTTGCCAACTAATATATCTCCTGATTTAACCCGTGCTCCAATTCTAATAATACCTCTCTCATCAAGATTTTTCAAAGATTCAGCCCCTAAATTAGGAATATCGGCTGTAATTTGTTCTGGCCCAAGTTGAGTATCTCTTGCCTCTATCTCATATTTTTCAATATGAACTGAAGTAAGTACATCATCCCTAACTAACCTTTCTGAAATCAGGATAGCATCTTCAAAATTATATCCTTCCCATACCATGAATGCGACTAAAATATTTCTCCCTAATGCCAATTCGCCATTGTTAGTAGCAGTACCTTCTGTTAGAGGTTGATTTTTTGATATTTTCTCTCCTTTTTTAACAATAGGTTTTTGATGAATGCATGTCCCCTGGTTAGACCTTTTAAATTTCAACAGTTTATAAGAATATTCCTGATTATCATCACCTTTTAATACTATCTCATTCGAAGTTACCCGCGTTATTACTCCATCTGCAGGTGCCATAATTACTATTCCAGAATCTCTTGCTACATATTGTTCCATTCCTGTACCCACCAGAGGAGTTTCAGTAACAAGTAACGGAACTGCCTGACGCTGCATATTGGAGCCCATTAATGCACGATTGGCATCATCATGTTCCAGGAAAGGAATTAAAGATGTGCCTACACTAATAATTTGTTTTAACGAGGCATCCATATAATCTACTTTATCCGCTGTAACTAAAGGGAAGTCATCTCGAACTCTCGCCGCCACTACTTCTTCTGTCAACTTTCCATCTTTATCTATTTTACTACTTGCCTGGGCAATGGTATATTTTTGTTCTTGAGAGGCTGATAGATATTCAATTTGGTTAGTAACCCTTCCATCTATTACTTTTCGATAAGGGGTTTCAACAAAACCTAATCTGTTTATTCTCCCGTAAACAGATATAGAAACAATTAACCCAATATTCGGTCCTTCTGGTGTTTCAATTGGGCATATTCTTCCATAGTGTGAGTAATGTATATCACGAACTTCAAATCCTGCTCGCTCTTTAGATAGTCCACCTTGTCCTAAAGCAGATAATCTTCGTTTATGAGTTAATTCTGCTAATGGATTTGTTTGGTCCATAAATTGCGATAATTGGCTTGACCCAAAGAATTCATTTATAGCGGCTGTAACAGGTTTTATATTAACCACTGATTGTGGAACCATAGTCTCTATATCTTGAATAGCCATTCGCTCACGAATACTCCGTTCTAATCTTACCATGCCTATTCTTAACTGATTTTGTAATAATTCTCCTACAGGTCTTACTCGCCGATTACCTAAATGGTCAATATCATCTACTTCGCCTTGTTTTTTAGTTAATTTAATCATATACCGGATAGTTTCAATAATATCTTCTGGTGTTAAAGTGGTTACTTCTTCTCCAATTGCAAGTTGCAATTTTTGATTAATTTTATACCTACCCACTGTGGATAAATCATATCGCTGTGGGTCAAAGAAATATCGATAAAGAGTTATACGAGCATTCTCCATATTGGAAGGCTCACCCACACGCATAATGTTATGAATTTTGATCAATGCCTCATCTTGAGAATTCGTATCATCCCGCTCTAATGTATTTAATATAAATGAACTCTCTACATCCAATATCTTTATCTTTTTAATCTTTTTGTTTTTTAAAATCGCTAATATGGTATTCGTAATCCTTGTTCCTGCTCGATAGATTTCATTTTCATCTTCATTTATTACATCTTGAGCTAATCTAAGTCCAACTATATTTCCATCAACTTTAACTATACGCTGTTGCTGAGGGAAAAAGAGGTTTAATATTTCTTCTGAAGAAGAATAACCAATTGCCCGAATAAAAGTAATTGCTGATATTTTTCTTTTCCGTCCTAACCTTGCATATAGAATATTGTTAGTATCTAATTCAAATTCTAACCATGCCCCTCGATATGGAATAATTCTTGATGAGTATACCATGGTAGTAATATCATAATCAAAATAAACACCAGGTGAGCGATGCAACTGACTTACAATCACCCGCTCAGCTCCATTAATAATAAATGTTCCACGCTCAGTCATTAAAGGCATATCTCTCATAAATACTTCTTGTTCTCGTATTTCACCTGTCTCGCGGCAAATCAGGCGTAACTTTACCCTTAATGAAACTCCATAAGTTACATCTCTATCTCTACATTCTTCTTCTGTATACTTTAACTCACCAAGATTATACTCAATAAATTCTAAGACTATCCTATTATTAAAATCTGTAATCGGGAAGGTTTCTAAAAATACCTTTTGTAGTCCTTGAGGCGCCCTTTTATCCGGCGATACATCCTTTTGTAAAAACCATTCAAAGGAATCCTTTTGAATAGCAATTAAAGGAGGTATATCTATTATCTCTTTTATCTTACCAAAAGAGACTCGTTCTTGTTTAATCATTTCTTCTACCTCTTTTTGCCAGTAGTCAGTGAACAGTAGTCAGTGAAGAGTAGTCAGAATACTATCCATTATCACTGTTCTCTGTTCACTGTCCTCTATTACTTAATTTCTATTGTAGCACCAACTTCTTCTAATTTCTTTTTAATCTCTTCTGCTTCTTCTTTTGGAATACCTTTTTTGACAGCCTGTGGAACACTTTCAACCAACTCTTTAGCTTCTTTTAGCCCTAATGAAGTAATAGCTCTTATTTCTTTTATCACCTTAATTTTATTCTCACCAAAACTTGCTAAAACAACATCAAACTCTGTTTTTTCTTCAACCTCAGCCTCCGCTGCAGCCTTAGTTACAGTAGGTCCAGCTACCATCGGTACTGCAGCAGAAACACCAAATTTATCTTCTAACTCCTTAACTAATTCTGATAGTTCTAAAACCGTCATGTTGGAAATAGCATCAATAATCTCCTCTTTCCCTTTTGTTTTAGTAGCGGTCATCTCTTTTTTCACCTCCTAAATATTATTGGTAATTGGTTAAATGGTAACTGGTTAAATGGTTACCCTTTGCCACTTAATTGTCTCTTTCCTTTAGAAGAATACAAACATAAACTTTTTATTTCGGCAATCCAAATATCTTTACCTGCTGATTATTTTTATCTACTACATAGATATTGCCTTTACTGTCATAGGCAATACCGGCTGGTTTATTGAATCCATTCCATTGTATCATAAGATTACCCATTTTGTCAATCTTTTTTCCATAGAATGTTATCTTCTTTACCTTACCAAATGTCAACCTCCCTCGTTTTTTATTTCCCAATCAATTCTTTACACGATTCCAGAGGATTGCTGTCAACAAAAGGAAAACCTTCTTCTAAAACCACAGAGATACTCACATACTGCATCACTTCCACAATACTAAGTGCAATCTTCATAACCTATTCTTTTATAATTCTACTCATATCTTTTATTTTTTCTCTTCAATAGCCTTTAATACATTAAGCAATGACCTTATAGGAGCATGTAATACATTAAGTAGCCCTAATAAAGGTGCTTGAATTCCAGCTATTACCTGAGCTAATAGTATCTCTCTTGGCGGTAATTTAGCCACATTCTTAATTTCTTCATCTTTTAAAATCTTACCTTGAATAACTCCGGCTTTAAATTCAGGTTTTTTATACTCCTTTGCAAAATCAACTAAGATTTTAACTGGTAGAACTGGATCATCTACACCAAATGCAATAGCAGTAGGTCCTTGTAGATACTCAGTTAAAGTTTCCAGAGGAGTATCTTTAACTGCTCTAATCACTATGTTATTTTTTATAATTTTATATTCTATATTAGCATCTTTCAGACGGCGTCTTAGGTCCATTATCTCTTTAACTGTTAGACCTCGAAAGTCTGTTAAAATAGCACTTGATACTTTATCTAACTTATCTTTTAATTCATTAACTTGTTTTTCCTTCTTAATAATAGAAGCTCGCATTGATAATTTTACTCCCTTTTACAATTTTTGTAATTGCTCAACGATTTGGTGAAATCAAAAAAATAGAAATAAATTAAGTTGAAATTGGTAGAAACTTATGGAAATTTATTGTTTTTTTAATGGTGGTTCATTTTGTCGTTTTTCCTATGATTTTTTTCGGATATCCCACGCTGAAATTGGAAATTGGGCTTTCACATTTTTCCCTAATTTCTAATTTCCAATTTCAACTCCATTTTCTAACCCCAAGCTTTCAAACAAAAGTAAACCGTTCCTTTTTTACCACAAATTTCTACCAATTCCCATGAATTTCTACTTATTTCAATTTTTTATCCTTCCTCTACTAATTTCTTAGTTACTTTTGGATCAATTTTTATCCCTGGTCCCATGGTAGTAGACAGAGCAATACTTTTGACATATTGTCCTTTAAGTCCAGCTGGTTTTGCCTTAAGGATAGCTAAAATAATATCCTTAAAATTATCATATAGCATATTATCTGCAAATGATACCTTCCCAATAGCAGAGTGTACTATACCGTATTGATCACATCTAAATTCAATCTTTCCTTTTTTAATTTCACTTATTGTTTTCCCAATATCAAAAGTTACAGTTCCTGCTTTTGGATTAGGCATAAGTCCTCTTGGCCCTAATATCTTACCTAATTGGCCTACATCACGCATCATATCAGGAGTAGCAATAGCCACATCAAAATCTAAAAAGCCTTTTTTAATCTGCTCAACTAACTCTTCTCCCCCAACTACTTGCGCACCATTTTCTTTTGCCTCTTTTATCTTTTCTCCTTTAGCAAAGACAGCAATTTTTACAGACTTACCTCTGCCATGTGTTAATATTACAGTAGAGCGTACTTGTTGATCTGCATGTTTAGGATTTACCCCTAATCTTACTGCTACTTCTACTGATTCATCAAACTTAGCATAGGAGGTTTGTTTAAGTAATTCAATAGCCTCATTTAAGTCATATAGTTTTTCTTTATCTACTAATTTTTGTTTTTCTAAGAATTTTTTACCATGAGATGCCATTTTAGATTATCCCTCCTCTATTTCAATTCCCATACTTTTAGCCGTCCCCATAATCTGGTGAGTAGCACCTTCAATATCATAGGCATTTAAATCCTTCAGTTTTAACTTCGCTATTTCTCTTAGTTTGTCAATGCTGATTTTTGCTACCTTTTCTTTATTAGGCACTCCAGAACCTTTTTCTATACCAGCAGCTTTGGCTAAAAGTACAGCTGCAGGAGGCGTTTTTAAGACAAAAGAAAATGTCCTGTCATCATAAACAGAGAGGACTACTGGTATAATAACACCTTCCTGATTGGAGGTTTGCGCATTAAACGCCTTACAAAACTCCATGATATTAACACCTGCCTGTCCTAATGCAGGTCCTACTGGAGGAGCGGGATTAGCTCTTCCACCTGGTATTTGTAATTTAATTTCTTTTACAACATTTTTCTTCTTTGCCATTTTTATATGTCCTTTATTCAACAGAATTAAACAGATTAATCGAGAGGGTTCATTTTATCGTTTCCACTTTGGTTTCTTTCGGATATCCACGCTGAAATTGGGAATTGGACTCTCACATTTTTCCCTAATTTCTAATTTCCATTTTCCAATTTCAACTCCCTTTTCTAACCGTAAGCTTTCAAACAAAAGTGAACCGTCCCAATCTATTTACTCCTGCTGAATGTAAATTATAATTTTTCTACCTGATGAAATTCTAATTCTACTGGTGTTACTCTGCCCAAAATATTCATCATCACCTTTAATTTTCCCTGTTTTGGGTCTATCTCTCCAACCGTACCAATGAAATTAGTAAAAGGTCCTTGAATAACCTTTATAGGTTCATTCTTTTCAAATTTTAACGCAGGTTTTAATCTCGATACTCCTGGTTTTGGACTTTGAAGAATTTCGTTAACTTCTGCCTCATCCAATGGAATTGGTTTATTTTTATCTCCCACAAATCCAAATACTCCTGGTGTATGTCTCACTGTATACCATGTTTCATCTGACATTTCCATTTCAACCAAAACATATCCTGGGAAGAGTTTCTTTGGTACTTTTGTCTTCTTACCTCCTCGTACTTCTGTTACTTCCTCGGTTGGAATAACGATTTGAGAGATTTTATTTGCCAGTCCCATACTCTGAAGTCTTTGTTCAAGATTTGTCTTCACTTTATTTTCATATCCTGAATAAGTATGAACTACATACCAATTTTTACTCATTTTATCTCCTACCAATAAGTTGATTAACTAATGTAATAGAAATAGCATCGATAATATAAATATATAATGTTATAATTAATACACAGACAATAACTACCACAGTAGAGCCAACAATCATCTTACGGTTAGGCCACGAGACCTTACCTTTTTTAGGATCAACTTCAGTCCATACCTCATTAAGAAATCTTCTTACTTTAAAAAATAACTCTTTTATTTTCTCTTTCAATGTTTACTCCTAAACTTTAATTATGCTTTATATCTATAGTTTCGTGAATTTTAGTAATCTAAATCATTTGAAAACACAAGGTGTTAGAATTATTCCCCTATCAAGATTAAACTCTAAGTTGCCTCAAAAAATTACTTTTATTTTCAGTAACCGAATTTAACGAATCTATCGTTTGTTTAATTCGCTTAATTCGATTACCGTAAGCGTTCAAGTAGTGTAACAAAAGGAGATATTATCTCCTTCTCCACTTTTTCTTACACTCTTTGATGGATAAAGTCGGTTCACAGAAATAGATTTTGAAATAAGTTAATTTGAAATTCATAGAAATATGGTGGCAAGAAAACAATAAGTTTCTCTTTATTCTACTAATTCAATTATATTTCCATAAGTTTTATATTATTATTGACAAAGAATGCTTAAGAAAAATATTAATCACATTATCTGTGACAGAGCATTAAGCCCTGGCCACACTACCCTACTCATCATGATGAAAGAAAACACTGAATAAAAGTTTTCTTCTTATCTGTTTGGTAATAGGTAGTATATATCTCCGTTCTTCGTCATGCCAAAAGGGCCATTCGCACCATTATAAATCTTCTGAGTACATTATTATTGTATCAATTGATCCTTCCTCTAAATTTCCCATACTCTTCATCAAATGCCAATGTCCCGCTGGTGTAACTTCACCAATAATACTTAAACAAATATCAGATAAATATCTTAACCCATTGGCATCCGCCATAATAGTTATTTCATTTTTATCCTTGTCGTATGTAATTTTAACTTTTCCATTTTCCATAGTAATTTTTATTTCCTTTTTGGAGATTTAGGATACCATTCTGTCCCATCTGGTGACCATTCTTGGCGTTTTCCATCATGTAAATGTCCTCTATCCCAGTGAGAACCTCCTTTCTTATGTTTATCTTCAGGATCTTCATGCCAATGATAATACCACTCATTATCTTTCTGGTCTTCATGGCGTTCTGGATCAAATTTTGGATACTTAGGTGCTTCTGCTTGTTGAGCTAATCCAAGTAATGAGGTAAATAACTCTGGAGAAAGATATAAAAGAAAACCTAATCCAAACTCAGCTAACCAGTCTTCTATTAAAGCCTGTTCTTCTGGAGGTATCGGGCATAATCCCCACAGGTCTATCCAATTAATCGGATCATTGTAGCAATAAACATACTTATGTAAATTAAGTGGAAAGTAAACATTACCTGTGTATGGATCTTTTGTTATAAACCTCCCAATCTTCGGGTCATAGTATCTGGCACCAAAGTAATATAACTTACTCTTTGGGTCATATTGTTTGCCTGTGAAGGAATTATAGTTGTATTTGCCAATATAGCCTTGCTTTACCTCTCCAAATGCATCGTAATCATACGAAGTTAATACATTACCTTTTTTATTGGTTATATTAACTATACTCCCTAATCCATCGTGATGGAAATAAGTGGTGAATAATCCATTCTTTACTAAATCCTTTGATACAAGCTGGTTATTTGCATAGATATATTCAGCTAATGGCTTGCCTGTCTTAAAGTTATACTCCATTAACTCATTCTGCCCATCCCAAAGGTATATTGTTATATCTTCTCCTACCCGCCGGACTAATCGTCTGCCAAAACCATCATAATTAAATTATCAAAGAGCAATTAAGAGAAAAAATCAAACTTGAATTGGAGCTGACAATTCACAATTCAAGATGCGACCCTTCATGGTCCTGTCAACAGCCTGTCAAGGTCTGACCCTCTTTTATCCCCATAATCTTTCTTGTCAGTATATTTCATAGTACCCCTCCTTTACCAATGATTTTAAAATCTAATATACTCATCGGCTCAGGAGGGTGTTTTTTTTAATCCCTTAAGTTAATGCCATTGCTCCTGATTCCCTTATGATTTCTTTCCTCCTTTTGGGGACTTTTAACCTACAACGCTCTATTCCTGTTCAGTTGTCTTGAAAAAATATTCTCCACCTTCCTTTGGATATTCATCAAATCCATAAGGTTCATTCCTATACACATAATTTTCTAAATCGCTCTTCTTAATTTTCTCAATTCTTTTATATGAATCGCCTGAATAGCATGTATGATAATAACATTCCAAATATCCATCTCTCTGTAACTTTATTATATAGGGTATTATCTCATTTGCCTTCTTACACAATCCTTCAAATAAGAGAGCACTGATGATTAAGTGAAAAGGTTCACTATCATAAGCAGCATATTCTAAAATATATCGTTTAATATCTTCTCTCATAATATCACCAACCTTGGGGTTCTTTAGGATGTGGATGACCTTTTGGAATTTGACCTTTTCTTTCTAATTGATGTATTTCTAACTTTTCACCTGTTTTTTTATTCTTCCACAGTTCCCGAACGCTTCTTCCTCCTAAAGTTGTTTGGGATCCAATTTTTCTCCTATTTTCTCCCAATCCTTTGGATTTTGTTGAAAATCTTTCCACTTCTCTCCAATACTTCTATCCTGCTGATGATACTTAGGTGCTTCTGCTTGTTGAGATAATCCAACTATTGAAGTAAATAATTCTGGAGCATAATATGCAAGAAAACCTAAACCTACTGTAGCTAACCAATCTTCAACCAAACCTGGTTCTATAGGACACAATCCCCAAAGGTCTATCCAATTAATCGGATCATTATAGCAATAGATATATTTATGTAAATTAGGTGGAAAGTAGATATTACCAGTGTATGGATCTTTTGTAATAAACCTCCCTATCTTCGGGTCATAGTATCTGGCACCAAAGTAATATAACTTACTCTTGAGGGAGAAACTTAACCTTTCTAAATTTTGCTTTCTACATTCAAGGTCTGCCCCTAATCCTTGCTTACTAACTTAAGGTATCTTGAAAATACATTAATATACTCTTCATCGAATCGAATAATGGTTATTTCGGGATAATATATAACAGTACTTTGTTTTTCCCATCTACCACATGCATCAAAATGGAGCATTGAAACAGAATTTTTATTAATTTGTGTAATCTTCCCTATAACAAAAAGTTCATTCTTTGGTTCTTCACACTCCACAATGATATTTAATTTAGTTATTTTCAAAGACTTAAATATTGAAGGCAAATCAGTGATGTTGATTTCATATTTTTTAGAAACATTCTCTCTAACTCCTTCTATTCTTAATATTTTTTCGAAATATCTATCGCGATTATCGTATCGCATTTTATCCACATCAGACTTTCTAATAATACTATATCCGTCCAGATGAAATTCAGAAATGTTTTGCACTAATATCCAATCATCAGAAATATCAAGCAAATAACCGTGGATGTTATAAAAACCAGGTGTATTCCGGATTATAGTTATTGCTGCATTTTTCTTTAATAAATCTTTTTCCTTTTCAGTTAGTTGCATTATCTTCACCCTCCATTTCTTACCCATATCATTTTCCCGATTTTTAATTTCATAAGGAGTATACCTTTTATCTTTTTAAAACATCTTTAATCTCAGCGTCTATTTTCGGGGTTTCCACCACCACTTTTGTTTTTTCTTTTCAGTCGGACGACCAGGTCTTCGTTTAGTATGTTTATCCCATGTACTTTTTCTTTTATTCTTTGTATGCTCTTTTACACCCTTTATAATTTTCTCTGCTTTCTGTAGATATTTTGCTCCTTTTCCTACTTTCCCAACAAGTCCTAATCCAGGGATGAACCACATTAAGTCATCAAAAGTAACATCCTCAAGTCCTGGCTCTATTGAACACAATCCCCATAAATCTATCCAATTAATCGGGTTGTTATAACAATATATATAGGGATGGAGGTCTTGGGGAATATCTATCATCTCTGGAATTATAAAATCAGAAGATGAAGAATCTATAGCATCCTCAAGAATATCCGCAAATGGTACAGGCAATGTCTGTAACACTACTAGTTCTAATATTGAGTCTTTTGTAATAAACCTCCCTATTTTCGGGTCATAATACCTTGCGCCAAAGTAATATAACTTACTTTCTGGGTCATATTGTTTGCCTGTGAAGGAATTATAGTTGTATTTGCCAATATAGCCTTGCTTTACCTCTCCAAATGCATCGTAATCAAGA
>JBFMDD010000320.1:0-7811 GCA_040754115.1 bacterium | reverse complement strand
ATTCCAAAAAAATTAACACTAAATCAACCAAAATGAAGAATTTTGGGGGAAAGGGGGAAGTTTTATTATTTGAATCCCACTTAATCCTCTATTCTTCGTCGGAAGATAAGTTGGGGAATTTCTGTTTCGTGCAAAAGTTTGTTGACAAAAGTTTACTTAATGAGTATACTTTTATAAAAGTAAGTTCCTCTTTTTGGAGTGCGGTAGCTTACTACCGCTTTGAGCAAAGCGCAAGCAAGCTCTCGCCGTCCAAAGCGAAAGCAGGCTTTCGCACTCCACATTTTGAGAGAAAAGTATGTGAGCAGTGAACAGTCAGCAGTAAGCAGTGAACATACTGATTACTGAAAATTAAAATTTGAAATGAAATTTTTTAATATCTTCCCATTTTCCCCTACTTTTTTGCTAAAGCAACATTCTAACGAATTCCATTTTCCCTTACTTACACCTAAACGCTTACATAATAAGGAAGGTAGTTATGAGAAAATATATAATTTTTATAAGTGGATGTATATTAATTGCTAATTTTAGCTTTGCACAGGAGTTTGGCAAAAACAAAGTCAGATATAAAGACTTTACCTGGTCAGTACTTCAAACGGAGCATTTTGAGGTCTATCATAACCCGGAGATAGAAGATTTAGCAAAAATAGCAGCTAAGATGGCAGAAGATGCATATGAACAAATTAGTGCTGATTTGAGATATAATGTCTCGAAATTAATTCCATTTGTTATCTTTAAATCTCATTATGATTTTCAACAAACAAATATTATCCTTGAGTTAATTGAAAGAGGGGTAGGTGGATTTGCAGAGATTTTTAAGTATCGTATGGTCATTCCTTTTACTGGGAGTTATAAGAGCTTACAAACAGTGATTACACACGAACTTACTCATGTCTTCTCCTATGACCTTTTATATCATGATACATTACCGGCTATGTTTTCAGCTCAGGCTTTCATAGTACCACCTTTATGGCTTATGGAGGGATTGGCTGAATATGAGACAGGGGATTTAGATACTATGGGACATACCGTTTTAGCTGATGCAGTATTAGAGAATAACCTTATCCCATTAGCTGATTTATCAGACTTCTCAATGTTATCAAGGGTGTATTTAGCTTATAAAGAAAGTCACTCCCTACTCAGGTATATTGCAAACACTTATGGTAAGGACAAAATACATCTTCTGTTGAGAAGATTTAAAGCACACCCGAATGTTGAGAGTATGATTAAAACCTCTATTGGAGTAAGTATGGAGACTTTAGAAAATGGTTGGATAAAGTCTTTACAACAGCAGTATTATCCTGAATTAACCAGACGTAAACTACCAACTGACTTTGGGAAACCAGCAATTGAAAAACAAAACAAGTTTTATTCACACCCAACATTCTCGCCTGGTGGAGATATACTTGCTCTTATATCTTATGAGTTTGGGGAAGCAGAGGTGGTTAAAGTACGACTTAAAGACGGTAAGGTACTTAAAAGAATTACCAAGGGGATGAAAGGCCGTGATTTTGAAGAGCTTAATACTGAAGGAAGAGCTCTCTCTTGGTCTTCGGATGGTTCTAAAATTGCCTTTATATCTAAGAGGAAAGGAAAAGATGCTATATTTATCTATGATATATTTACCTCTAAGATTAAAGAGATATTAGAAATAGACAAATTCGATGAAATATTTTCAATATCGTTTTCTCCAGACGGTAAAAGATTAGCTGTGGCTGCACTTTCTAATGGTAAGAGTAAAATATACTTACTTGAAAATGATAACATAGTTCAATTAACCTCTGGAAACTCACTTGATAATCAACCTATTTGGTCTAAAGATGGGGAATATATTGCCTTTGTTAAAGAAAGAGATGGCTTTTCTAATATCTGTATCATATCCCCACAGACCAAAGAAGAAATAGTCACTACCCCTGCGGATGGTTATAAAAAAGACCCTTTCTGGTCTAATGATAGTAAAATTATATTTTATTCTTCAGATACTGATGGGGTTTATAATATCTACGGTTATAATTTAGAGACAAAACAAGTTGCTCAAGTAACAAATTGTGTCGGTGGAGCTTTTCAAGGAAGTATCTCTCCACATGAAGAATTAATTTTTGTCTCTTATTATCAAGGAGGATATAGATTATATCTAATAGAAGACCTAAAAATTAGTTGGAGTAACCCTGAGATTTTAGCAACATCAACGACTATAGTTGAAGTTGAACCTATAGAAAAGGGTGATATTAGGGAATATGAACCAAAGCTTTCATTTGATTGGCGAAGTGGAGAGTTCCTTTATAGTTCTTCTCAAGGAATATCAGCTAATATAGAATTATCTGCCTCTGATGTTCTGGGAAATCATCGATTTTTACTAATATTAGATAATGCTTCTTCTATAAGCAATCAAACCAATTTTCAACTGTCTTACGACTATCTAACCAAAAGACCTGCATATACTGTTGGAGTATTTAACTGGTCTAATTTTTATAGCTTTACAGACAAAGATATTGCTGAAAGAGAATATGGATTAGTAGGTAGGATGGAGTATCCTTTTAGTAAGTTTAAACGAGTAGAATTAGGCTTTGTAACAGAAGTGGTATCAAAAGAAGAAACTACTTTTGGTGAAGTAAAAAATGAAATAAAAGAAGATAAAGAAGGAATTGATTATCTCTTTGCCTCATTAGTACATGATACTACCAATTGGAGTTATTTTGGCCCTTTAAGTGGCTCACGAAGTAGGTTAACAATAGAACAAACAGTACCGCTTATTCATCATCAAGTTACTTATACCAATTTTAAGGTTGATTATCGTAAGTACAGTCGAATAACACAGCGGGCAAACTGGGCTTTTCATCTTTTAGGCAAAGTAAGTAAAGGTAAGAATAGACGGAAATTTCCGTTAGGTGGACATAGACTATTTTCTATTTATGAATCAGGAAGTCTAAGGGGATATGAGTTGGGAGAGTTTTGGGGTAATTATGTTATACTTGGGAATGCAGAGTTCAGGTTACCTTTGATAGATGAAATTAGATTTGCGTTGCCTATTTCAATCAAAAATATTCGGTCTGTAATATTTGTAGATGTAGGGTCTGCGTGGTCTAAAGGTAAAAGGCTTACCTTTAGACATAATTCTACTGATGAGAAAAAAGATACTGATTTAAAGGCTTGTTTTGGGTTTGGATTGAGGCTACTTTTAGGTTTCTTACCGTTAAGGGTAGACTACGCATGGAATACAGATTTTGTTGACACCTCCGATAAACCTGAAACTAATTTTAGCATAGGATATGATTTTTAAATGGAAAAAATCCATGAAATTTTTAAAGAATAATTCTTTATTTCTACTTCTTATCATTTTATTTACTTTAATTAATGCTGGGAAATAAATGAGCCATGGGTAGGACATCATGATGCTAATGGAGCAAGATTTAGTATTATGGCTCAAAATTACATCAGATTTGGTTATCTTGATAGTAAATTTGCTCCAACTCTAAATGTAGGGTATGAAAAACCAGATAAATTCACATATTATATAAATCATCCTCCTTTATTACCAATCCTTGTTTCATTAAGCTTTAGAATCTTTGGAGTACATGAGTGGAGTGCAAGGCTTGTTCCAATATTATTTTCAATCGGGAATCTTTTTATCGTTTTTATACTTATAAGAAGACTTTGGGGCAAAGAAGTAGCTTTACTTGCCTCATTTTTCTTTACACTTATTCCCATGGATGCATATTTTGGCAGGATGGTGTGCCACGAAGCTCCTACCACCATGTTTTTTTCTTTATTATGCCTATATTTTTATCTTTTATACATAGAGAAAGAAAAAAAGTGGCATTTAGCAGGAATAGTCATTAGCTTTACTTTAGGAACATTAACAGGTTGGCCTGTATATTACATAAGTTTACTCATTACACTTCATTATCTAATCTTCTTCTATCCAAAGAGAAAAAAGATTATCCTCCCTCTTATACTTTTTAGTATATCCATAACTTTATTTGTAATATATATTGGATACATATGTTTTTTAGGTACTATTCAGAACTTAATAGATGCATTTATGCGTAGAATTAGTTTCCAAGATGAAGGTAGTAGTAGCTTTTTTACTTTCTATCAATTTATAAAATATGAGAATTCAATTGTTATATGGCGATATTTTACACCAACTCTATGTGTATTATCTCTAATATGGATAATGAATTTTTCAATGAGGATAAAAATAATTTCTCAAAAAGAATCTTTTATCATATTACTTCTATTATTTGGATTAATCCATATTTTATTATTCCCAAATGGAGCTTGGGTCCATGATTATTGGAGTTTTTATCTAACTCCATTTATTATCTTATCAGCTACTTTAGGTTTGAAAATTATACAAGAAAAGATTAAAAAATATATCTTTATTATACCTTTATTTGGTATAATATTTATCTGTTTTACATCTCAATCAATTTCTCAAATCAAAGCACTTCATCAATATAATAACTCAACTGGTTATACTTTGGGAATTCAACTAAAACAGATGTCAAACAAGAAAGATAAAATAATTACCTCTTTTTTCCCATTTCTTCCTCGCGTTGGACCTGCATTCTTTTTATATTTAGACAGAGATGTTTATCCATGAGTAAAAAATTTAGAACAATTTAGAGAGATATTACTGAAAGATAAGTATGATTATTTTGTTACTGGGTATGGTGAAACTGAATATCCTCTATTTCAATATTTAGCATGGAATTATCCCCACAAGGATTATAAGGGTTTTATAATCTTTAAGTTAAAGGCTACTGACTAATAAGTAAACCCAAAAAGAGCATAGGAATTTAATTTTCTTTCCTATGCTCTTTTTATTTTTTATTTTGTGATTAGAAAAGCCCTTTAACTTCGCCTGTATTCACATCTACATCCACCCTTCTGAATGCAGGATTAGAGCTTGTGCCTGGCATTAGACTGATAGTGCCTGTGCAAGGGCAAAGGAACTTTGCGCCTGCAAATATCAATAGATCACGCACTGGCAGAATCCAACCCGTTGGTGCTCCCTTTATTGTTGGGTCATGAGTAAGACTCAGGTGTGTTTTGACCATCATCGTAGCGAAGTCCTGCATATCGGGATTGCTCTCTGCCTCTTTGGCTTTAGCTTCTGCCTCAGGTGTCCAGGAGACCCCATCTGCACCGTATATCTCTTTTGCAATCAAATTAACTCTTTCTCGAAGTGGCATCTCTAATGGATAAAGGAACTTAAAGTCAACCTTCTCATTGCAGGCATCAATAACTGCATCTGCGAGTTCAAGAGCTCCTTCTCCACCCTCAAGCCAATGTTTGGAGAGTGCACACCTGGTATTTGTATCCTCAACATATCTACGCACCAGAGCGATTTCTTCGTCAGTATCTGTATGAAAATAATTGATAGAAACAACAGGTTTAGCTCCTGATTTCTTCACATTATTTATGTGATGGAGTAGATTTAAAACCCCTTTGTCAACTAACCCCAAATTCTCCTTCTGGTATTCTTCTGGAAGAGGTCTGCCAGGGACTACTTTAGGTCCTCCGCCGTGCATCTTTAATGCCCTTATTGTAGTAACAATTACCACTGCATGAGGTGTAAGCCCACTAAATCGGCACTTTACATTCCAGAATTTCTCAAAGCCTATATCTGCACCAAATCCACTCTCTGTCACATGATAATCAAACATTTTCAAGCCAATGCGATCGGCAATGATAGATGATTGACCTACGGCAATATTTGCAAAAGGCCCTGCATGTACCATACATGGTTGATACTCAGTGGTTGACATCAATGTAGGATTGATGGTACTTCTCATCCATGCGGTCATTGCGCCTGCAACTTCTAAGTCACTGGTAGTTACAGGATTTCCCCTCTTGTCATAAGCCAGTATGATTTTACCCAATCGCTCGCGTAAATCTTTTAGATCTCGAACAATAGAGAGAATAGCCATAAGCTCAGAACTGACTGTAATTCCAAACTTTGACTGCATCATAAACCCATCCTTCTTATCACCAAGACCAATAATGATATTGCGTAATGCCTGAGCACAGAAGTCTATTACCCAACCCATCTCTACCCTTCTTGGGTCAATATCTAATCGTCGCATATTACTGTGTTTTAAAAGTTCTTCATCTGAGTAGTTTGCCTCATGCTGCATTCTTGCAGTCAATGCTACCATAGCCAAATTGTGGGCATTAGATATGGCATCAATATCCCCGGTTAGTCCTAAAGAAAACTCAGTCATTGGAATAAGCATGGCATTACCACCACCTGCAGCTGTGCCTTTGATATTAAAAGTAGGGCCACCAGAAGGCTGCCGTATACAGCCACCAACATTTAACTTCCTTTTACCAAGACCTTCTATCAAACCCAGAGTGGTTGTCGTCTTTCCCTCACCTAAAGGCGTAGGGGTAATGGCAGTAACATCTATATATTTGCCATCAGGCTTATCTTTAAGCCGCTCAATAATCTTTAGAAAGTCAAGTTTGCATATTCTCCCATAAGTAATAATCTCATCCTTCTTAAGCCCTAATTTCCTCCCCCATTCCTCAGGGGTAGGCATATTCTTTTCTGCCTCTCTGGCAATCTCCCAATCCTTAAGTTTTGTTGCATCGTAAGCCACTTTTTACAACCTCCTTAGTATAATATGAATGTTCTCTGATAAAATTGAGTGTTGATTCCTGAATCCCTGATTCCTGAACCTGTCAGGAACAGGTTTAATCAGGGGGAGCAAACTTCCACACTGGCTTCCTAACCTTAACCAGTTATCCGAGAACCTTCAATATAGTGGTAAGCGTTCAGGTATCAGCTCTGCGCCATCATTTTAAGAGGGTTACAGCATCTAATCCAGAGAGAATAAGCAAAATCGTAAAACCTGCTACTGCCCTAATTTTTTCTGTTGGCATCTGACTGCTGACACTTGATAGCTAACTACTTCCATATAGTGAAAAGGTATTATAGCATACAAATCTAAAAAATGTCAAGAAAAACTTTACACCTATCAGAAATTCTCGGTGAATTGTTATGGAGTGCGGTAGCTTGCTACCGCTTTCGGGCTTTTGCAGAAAAAAGCGAAAGCAAGCTTTCGCACTCCAAAGAATAAAAAAGTTCACGAAAAATATTTTCCCCCAACCCCTCAAAACCCTCATTAAATCACGGTTTTAATTTTCACCGAGAATTGCTGTAGATGTTGCCTGGGATTCAGGGATTAGGGAGTCTGATAGTAAAGGTTGTGCCATGACCAACCTTACTTTTTACATCTATTTTTCCCTGATGGGCATCAATGATACGCTGGCAGATAGCTAATCCTAATCCTGTGCCCTTGCCCTTGGTAGTAAAGAATGGGTCAAAGATGTGTGGTAGGTCTTCCTCTGGTATTCCTGGTCCGCTATCCTCAAAGGTTATCTGAACAAAGTCCTTTTCTCCAATTTGCAATCTGTCCGACCCACTTATGTGGGTGCTACAAATCCACAATTTACCTCCTTCCCCCATAGCCTCAGCCGCATTCTTGACCAGATTAACTACTACCTGCTTGAGCCGGTCAAAATCAGCCGAAATCTCAGGAAGTTCACTGGATAGTTCTTGTTTTACTTCTATATTAGAAAGAGTCTCCTCTGGCACCTCATTTAGAGCCACTTGGATCAGCTCATTTATGTTTACCTGGCCTATCTTTAGCTCAAATGGTCTTGAGAAATTCAGAAGGCTATTGAGAAACCCAGTTGCTCTTAAGACAGCATTATTCATCTGCTGGATAGTTCGTTGAGATTTGACATCCTCTTTGGGCACAATCTCTTCCTTGAGTAAGTATAGCCCGGCGTTGATAACCTGT
>JBFMDD010000319.1:0-8784 GCA_040754115.1 bacterium | reverse complement strand
TGATTTTTTTGAAGATGGGGGCAACATTTTTGTTGACATAGGATAAATCTTTTGGTAAACTATCCCCAGAATGAGCAAAAGTGAAGGTAATATCCAAAATGGCCCAAAAGCAAATTCCTATCAGTTTCAGTAAATGGTAATTTTAATTACCAATCACCATTTACCAATTACCAAATGAGGAGGTAAAAGGTAGTTTTGAAGGTATTAGTTATTGCTGCACATCCAGATGATGAAGTATATGGTGTTGGTGGTACGATGGTTAAGCATGCTCAGAATGGAGATGAGGTTTATGTCTGCATGCTTACTGAAGGAGTAACAACTCAGTATCGCAATACAATGAATAAGATTTCGTTAGCTAAGCGAATTGAGCAGAAAAAAGAGGAGAGTTTGAAAGCTGCTAAAATTCTGGGAATAAAAGAAACATTTTTCTTCAACCTGCCAGATATGAAATTAAACACTATTGCACATCCTGAAATAAATCAGCCAATTGAGGAATGTATAGTCAGTCTTTTACCTGAGATTGTTTATACACATCATTGGGGGGATGTAAATAAAGACCATCGGTTAGTATTTGAATCAACTATGGTGGCGGTCAGACCTGGATTAAAAAGCCCCATCAAAAAGGTACTTCTTTATGAAACTCCTTCTTCATCAGAATGGAATGCACCAATTGTTACTAATCAATTCCTACCAAATGTATTTGTTGACATCTCGGATGTGTTAGACATTAAAATACAAGCTATGAAGGCATACAAAAGTGAGTTACGCCAATTCCCTCATCCCAGGTCAATTGAAGCGGTTACTACCTATGCTCAAAAGCGTGGATTAGAGGTAGGGAAAAGGGTAGTAGAATGTTTCATGCTAATCCGTGAAATAATAGATTAACTCACTTTCGTTGATGTCGTGTTCTTTTTAATAATTTTTTATATTTATGCTTCCTTATTTTTTTCCTTCTTTTTTTGATTACACTGCCCATGTTGTTTATCCTTTCACTGGTAAAAAATTCCTTGACATCTTTGTCATTATAATGTATGGTTATGTATGATACCATACATTTAGAAATTTGTCAACATTTAATTTTAAAAAATGATAGAATCAGAAAAATATATAAAACGAACATTTCAACTGGCAAAGAAGGCTCTTGGGAAAACCAGTCCTAATCCTATGGTTGGAGCAGTAGTGGTTAAAGATGGTAAAGTAGTGGGAGAAGGATACCATCTGGAAGCAGGCACTCCTCATGCGGAAATCAATGCTCTCAAAGAAGCAGGGACTCAAGCAAAAGGTGCTACTCTGTATGTAAATTTAGAACCTTGCTCGCATAAAGGCAGGACTCCACCATGTACTAAAAGTATAATCAAAGCTGGAATTAAAAAGGTAGTTGTTAGCATGCTTGACCCCAATCCTCTGGTTTGTGGGAAAGAGGAATTAGAAAAGGCAGGGATACAAGTAGAAGTAGGAGTGTTAGAAAAAGAGGCAAAAGAACTTAATGAGGTTTATATTAAATACATATCTACTAAACTACCTTTTGTAATCCTTAAATCAGCTATCACATTAGATGGGAAGATAACAATTCATAGCAAAAGTTGGATTACATCTGAGGAAAGCAGAAAATTAGTTCATCAAATACGCTCACAGGTCGATGCAATTTTGGTAGGCAAAAACACTATCCTGATAGATGACCCATTACTAACAGCTAGAATAGAAGGTGCAAAAGAACCAATTAAGATAATTGTCGATACCAACCTAAAAATACCTCTTGATGCAAAAGTATTGAAAAATCCTAAAAAAGTAATTATTGCTACAACTAAAGATGCACCTGAACATAAAGTCTTTACTTTAGAAAAATTAGGGGCTAAAGTGCTAATTTTACCTAAATCTAAAAAAATGGTAGATGTAATAAAATTAATGAAGGAATTAGCCAAGATGGAAATAGTTAGTGTGTTGGTTGAAGGAGGAGCAACAATTAATTCCTCTTTCTTAGAAAGTGGGTTAGTAGATAAGGTATTATTTTTTATCGCTCCTAAGATAGCAGGGAATAACCAGCTTAGTGCAGTAGGTAATTTATCTGAAACAATTAGACTAAAAAAGTTTAGTGTTAAGAAAATAGGAGAGGATATTTTAGTATCAGGGTATTTGGAGTAAAAGGGTAACCGCCCTTACTTACACCTGAACGCTTACACTCCTTTTCTTCCACGGGCTAAAGTTAGCCACACAGGTCAAAAAATTTCCCTTGACAATATTACCCGATTAGTGTATAGTAAAAAGGCAAGTTTCTAAAAAGGAGCGAAAATCTAAATGAATTTACTAACAAATCTTTATTTATTCGTAGCTGAAGCTCAAACCCCAGAGCCTACACAACCACCACCAGCAGGAAGTGCAATATCTGCCTTTCTACCTCTTATTATCATCTTTGCCATATTCTGGTTTCTGCTTATTCGCCCTCAACAAAAGGAAAAAAAGGCACATCAACAAATGATAGCTAATTTGAAAAAAGGTGATAAGGTAATCACTTCAAGTGGAATTTATGGCACGATATTTGATGTCAAAGATAAAACTGTGCTACTGCGAATAGGCGATAAAGATATGAAAATAGAATTATTAAAATCAGCTATCGCATCAAAACAAGAAGAAGAAAAATCCGGACAAAAGAAATCGTAATTGGCAGATCAAACTTGTATAAATTTTACCGAATAATACCTATCTTCCCTTTCTTTATCTCACCTTTGTCATTTGTAAGGATATAGATGTAAATACCAGATGCTACACGCTCGCCAGCTAAGTTTCTGCATCTCCATACTCTCCCTTTATCAAAATCCTCCTGCTCATAAACCAATTCACCTGCTATCGTATAAATCCTGATAGTAGTATTTTCAGTTAAGCCAGCAAAACATACCTCATCTGTGTAAGATGGATTAGGATATGCGTATGCATCCTTTAGACTTGTGGATAGCTGATCAATAGTATCTCCAACGATGTCAATTGAGACTTGGTTTGAAGTAAATTCAACTAAATTCCAGTTACTATTTATAAAGCTGGTATCTTGTGTAAAGAATAATAAAGTTGTCCCTTTTGCCTTAGCTTTAAAGGTGATAGTATTTAAAATATTAGGTTCAAAAAAGGTTGCTCTGAAGAAAGAGAGTGCTATATAACATACCTTTCCATCCTTAACTCCATTGGCAGTATATATACCATTATTAACCGAAGTTGATTTAAGCTGCCTTCCTTGAGCTATAGAATTAGAATCTACCACCTCTAAAAGTGCTGGATTATAGGCAAGATAATAGCCAAGTCTTCTAATATTAGTCCTTGCATTCAACTTAACTGTGACAGTAAATGTATTACCAACTTTAACAGTTTCAACTTCAGGAATTACAGTAAGGGAAATAAGTCTCTGAGATTCATGGATTTCTTCTTCTAATGGAGGTGCAGGATAAGGAGGTGGATTATTGTTATCGTAATTATATACACAAATATCAATATCCACATCACTTATTACTCCATCACGGTTACAATCACATGCAGGGTCATAAGAATTAAACATTGATGCTATAATAGCGTCTATATCTCCTGGTATATCAAATTGACCATTTTGATTTGCATCACCTGTGTATAAAGTTTTGGTTCCCACATCTGTTACCTGTCCTGCAACAACTACTACACTTGGCCAATAGCGTTTTATAGCTCCAGGGGTAGTAGCAGTAGCAATATATGTGCCAGGGGAAACACTTGGAAAATGAAATTGTCCGTTAGCAGTAGTAGTAGTGGTACCAAATGGAGCACTAATAAGAATATCATGATGATAAACCGAGTATGAATATCCAAATGGTGGTTTATAGATGATTGCTGCTCCTTTTACCTCTCCCTGTCCAATAGTTACAGTCCCCGTACCAATAGTAAAGAGAATAGGGTTAGTTTCGGGGTCAACAAGTTCTGTTATAGTAGTACCAGTGCCCAAATCAAAAGTTATAGTCGTAGACCCATTCTGTAATGCCTTAAACCTAATAGAAGCCAATGTCCCTGTTCCATCAGCCGAGCCTGATGAAAGAAGTACCTTATATAATATCGTCCCACTTCCATTATTAGCCAGGTTATAATAATTATATCCACCAGCTGGAAATGGACCTTGAGTAATCTGAATTCCACTCTTAGATGGATTAGCATCCTGCACCTCTAAATATCCAGGGTTAAATTTTAAGTAAATAGAAGCACGTCTAAGTCTAAATACATTTGCCAATTGTATATCTAAATCAAATATCTCACCATTACTTACGCCTTTCGTAGAAGGTTCTATGGATAATCTAGCAGTCGGTGGTGTAGCAAAGGCAGTAAATGTAGCTGGTGAATTTGTCAAGCTCAAACCAGGGGTTTGGGCAAGTACAGTGTAAGTACCTTGTTTATTCCCTAATACCAATAGTGCCTTTGCTTCACCATTTACATCAGTTGAATTAGAAGGGTTGTAAAGGAAATATCCCGCTGCTCCAGAAGGTACTGCGGTAATAGTAAATTGAATAGAAATATTGGGTACACCATTATTATACTGGTCAGTAACAGTAATCTTGAATGGCTTTGGTAACGATGCTCCAGCTGCTGCTGATTGATTATTAGTTGTATCGTCCATGATTACTTTACTTGCTGTCCCGGGATTAATGGTAATAGTTGCTACTCCTTGTAAAGAATCTGAAGTGGCTATTAATGTAGTAGTTCTGGTAGCCATATTATTTGCGGTAAAGAGGGTAGAAATACCGGTAGAAGGATATATGTTACCCACTATGGGAGAACTTAATTGCCAACTATATGTAGCATTTAGAATAGGTTTGTTAGATGAATCATACGCCTGTGCTGAAAAAGTTGAAGTCCCTTGTAATTCTATAGTTACAGAACCAGGAGTAATTGTAACATGATGAATAGCACTATCACGAAATGCATAAAGTTTGTCATCATAAGAATTGACATAGATAGTAGTACTACCACTCCCAATAGATGGTGAAGAACGCACATCTCCTCCTGTTGTATAACTCCATTTTAAGTTAAGCAAAGAATCAAAGGCATAAAGTTTATCATCATCTGAACCGATGTAAACCATTCCTCCACCACCAATGGCAGGAGATGAATAAATAGCTCCACCAGTTGTATAACTTCCCCTCAAGGTGCTTAAATCTGATGTCAAGGCATAAATCTTACCATCTACAGAACCCACATATATAGTTCCGTCTGTCCCAATAGCTGGTGAAGAACGAATATCTCCATCAGTTAAATAACTCCCTCTCACAACACTTAAATCAGATGATAGTGCATAAATCTTATTGTCATCGCTACCAACATAAACAGTTCCATCTTGAGCAATAGCAGGAGATGAATAAATAGCTCCACCAGTCGTATAGCTTCCCATCAAGGTGCTTAAATCTGATGTCAAGGCATAAATCTTACCATCTACAGAACCCACATAGATAGTCCCATCTGTCCCAATAGCCGGTGAAGAGTGAATATCACCACCAGTGGAATAACTTCCTACAAGTGTCTTATCCGGAGCAAGGGCATAAATTTTATTGTCATTTGACCCAAAATAGATTGTCCCATTAGAACTAATTACAGGTGAGGAATATATTGGACCGCCTGTTTGATACTGCCATTTCCATGTCCCATCTGAATTTATAGCATAGAGATAACCAACATTTGCCTCTCCAACATATATAACCCCATCTCCTCCAAGTGCTGGTGAGGAATAGATTGGTCCAATAGTGGAATAAGGAGATGCCCATTTTGCAGTCCCATCTGAATTTATGGCATATAGTTTTCCGTTATCTTCTATTGTTCCAAAGTAAATAACCCCATCATGCCCAATAGCTGCAGAAGAATAAATATCTTTACCTATATTATAAGCCCATTTATTAACTACAGTGGTAGGGTCGGGATAAGTAGTAATTCCTGTATGACTACGGTTAACCCGCCACATAGGCCACATATGGATAAGTCCAGTTACAGTGATGGTAGCTCTTTGAGTAACAATTCCATGCGTAGCAGTTAATGTCCCTACACCAGAAGTCATCCCTGCTGTAAATGTAGTTGTGCCACCTATCACTGGAGAGATAGTACCAATAGTTACAGACCAATTATATGTTAAATTTGAAATGCTGTTACCATATTGGTCATAACCTGATGCAATGAAAATCCGGGTATAACCAAATTGGACCGAAGCTGTTGCTGGATTAATAACTATAGAGCTTATTGTTCCTGGAGTAATGGTAATAGTAGCTGAAGTAGTTATAGAACCTGAAGTTACAGTTAAGGTACCTATCTGGCTGTTAGTTCCTGCTGTAAAGGTAGTAGATGTACCCTGCGTGGGGGAGACACTACCTATTACAGTATGCCAGGTGTAGATTAATCCATCAAGAGGGGTGTTAAATTGGTCATACCCCTGAGCAGTAAACGATATTGTTCCATCGACAGATACAGTCCCAGTAGCTGGTGTAATAATAATATGATGAAGTCCTCCAGTAGTTATTGTAATTGTAGCAAAACTCCAAATAGAATCTGAAACAACAGCTAATGTGCCAGTTACAGATTGAGTACCTGCTGTAAATGTAGTCTTTGTCCCAATAGTTGGTGATACACTTCCTATGGCAGTTGACCATGTGTATATCAATCCTAAAATTAAGTTGCCATAGCTATCATATCCTTGTGCTGTAAAAGTATGACTCCCTTCTACAATAATAGTATATGAACCAGGAGTGATGATGATATAGTTTAATGTGCCTACTGGAATAGTTATTGTAGCACAGGTGATTACATTACCATAACTTACTGCTAAAGTCCCAGTTAAGGCTTTAGTTCCTGCGGTAAATAGTGTGCTGGTACCAGTAGTAGGAGATATACTCCCTATAAAGGTTTGCCAGTTGAAGATTAAATTTTCGATTAGATTATTATGCGAATCATACCCTTTAGCTGTAAAGGTTCTCGTGCCTCCAATTGATACAGTAGCGGTAGCTGGAGCAATTATAATGTAGGTTAAAGTACCAGGGAGAATAGTTATAGTAGCTACATTGGTAATAGTGCCAAATGTTACTGTAAGTGTACCTGTTTTGGTAGTAGTCCCTGCAGTAAATGTAGTTTTAGTCCCTATAGTTGGTGTGATAGTGCCGATAGAGACTGAAAAATCAAAAATTAACCCATCGATGTAATTATTATATTCATCATATCCACAGGCAGTAAATGTTTTAGACCCTTCTATGGAAACAGTAGCTGTGGCTGGAGTGATGAGAATGAATGTTATCGTTCCAGGGGTAATGGTAATAGTAGCAACACCTGTAACAGAGTTTGATGTCAATGTTAATGTTCCTGTAAGTGCTTTTGTTCCAGCAGTAAATAGTGTTTTCGTGCCAGTAGTTGGAGATATACTTCCAATATCAGTTGCCCAAACAGAAGATAATTCTACCGTATTACCATATTCATCATAGCCTGTGGCAGTAAATGTACGAGTCCCGCATACAGTTAGTGTAGCAAAATTAGGTAATATGATAATATAACTTAGCGTTCCTGCCTCTAAGGTAATAGTGGCAAAACCAGTAATAGCTCCATAAGAGGCAGTTAATGTCCCGGTAATAGATGTTGTAGCCCCTATAAATAAAGTCCATGTACCGGATGTCGGATTGACACTGCCGATGATTGTTTGCCATGAATATGATAATTCAGTTATGTTATTACCATATTCATCATAACCTTTAGCAGTAAATGTCCTGGTACCACCTACTATTAGTGTAGCACTTGCAGGGTAAATAAAGATATGAGTTAAGGTACCAGGGATAATAGTAATAGTTGCATACGAAGTAATAGTACCATAAGCAGCAGTTAGACTGCCTATACCTGTTTTTGTCCCTGCCATAAATAGGGTTTTAGTCCCTGAAGTATTAGAAATAGAACCAATAGTGAATGACCAGGTAAAGATTAATTCTGGAATAGGAGTACCTGAATCGTCATAACCGGTAGCTGTAAATGTTAGCGTACCATTAACTCCAAGTGTAGCAGTAGCTGGCTCTATGACTATGTAGCTAAGAGTACCTGATTTTACAGTAATTGTAGCATAAGTACTAACTAAGTCATACCATACGGTTAGACTACCTACTCCGGTTGTTGTCGCAGTAAATAATGTTAGTGTCCCTACAGTTGGGGAGACACTACCAACATTAGCTGTCCAATTGAATGTTAAGTCTTCAATAAAATTATGGAATTCATCATAGCCTTTAGCTGTGAATGTTCTGGTACCATTTACTGTTAATGTTACACTTGCAGGCTCGATAATAATATAACTCAATGTCCCAACCTCTAATGTAACAGTCGCATAGCCAGTAATTGAGCCAAAACTGGCACTTAATGTGCCGATTGTCGGTGTAGTTGTCCCGGTAAATAATGTTTGTGTGCCAGATGTTGGTGAGACACTGCCAATGAGTGTGTGCCAGGTAAAGATAAGTCCTGCTATCTGGTTGTTATAGACATCATAGCCTGTTGCACTAAATGTCCTTGTGCCAGCTACGGTTAATGTCGCACTTGCAGGCGTAATGATGATATAACTCAATGTCCCAACCTCTAAGGTTATCGTAGCATAGCCAGTAATTGAGCCAAAACTGGCACTTAATGTGCCGATTGTCGGTGTAGTTGTGCCAGTAAATAATGTTTGTGTGCCAGATGTTGGTGAGATACTGCCAATGAGTGTGTGCCAGGTAAAGGTAAGCCCTGGTATCTGGTTGTTATAGACATCATAGCCTGTAGCACTAAATGTCCTTGTGCCAG
>JBFMDD010000318.1:0-11650 GCA_040754115.1 bacterium | reverse complement strand
GTTCAGTAACTCTTGCCTCAATAACTGCTATGGTAAGAAACAATGAAACTAAAAGATGGTTTGAAGAGGGTAAGATAGAACTCAAATTGGCAGCATAAAATCTAATCGCACAGGTCGAAAAATTTCATTAAGCCTTTTTTGTACAAAGTCTGGACATCCTTCTTCACTTGGAATATGATATACCATATTAAAACTTGGCTGTAATACCTCTTGATGATTAAGATATAGGTTTAAATCTCCTATCCATCCTTTAGAAAGTAAGTAAACCATTCTCCAGGATGAATCAGCACCAAAATTATGCACTCGATAAAAACTTTCATCCTTTTCTAAGAATTGAACTGTTTTAGGTTTTGATAACCATACTTTATAAGAAATAGAAGGATTGTGATGTATCCCAAATTTAAATAAATCAAAAATTACCATTAAAACTCCAATCATTATAAGAATTCTTTGTTTTGAGATACCTTTTATATTTGCTAAAATAAATTCTATTCCAAATCCAGCTAATATACATAGACTAAAACTTACAAATAATAAAAATCGATTAGGAAATCGAAAGAATTTCATACCAGGTAAGTAATTCCATAAAAATTCATATACTGGGGTGTACTTTCCAAAGACAATAAATATCGAGCCAACAAGTAATATAGTAAAAAATCTTACCTCACTTCTTTTAAACAAGAATAATACTAAACCTAAAAATGCCAAAAATAAAGTAATTACTCCTACATAGCCACAATTTTCCCAAAATAATACTCTTTCTCCTTCAATTTCTTCAGGATATGTTCCCTTTGCATAATCTCCAAACCAATAAGGGAATATGAATGTAATTAGGTTCAATGTAATTAGGTTCTTTGGATGATATGGACAGAGAGAGGCAGAATAAAAATTAGGTTTTGCACGAGTACTCAATCCAGTAAGTTCTTTTGTAGGTAAAACTTGCACTGCTGATAATCCTACTCCCAATATGTATATTACTAATAGGGTTACTAAAGTTTGTATTACTCTCTTTTTAAAATCTACATTCTTAAATTTCTTCTTGTTTATCCAAAGGAAGAATAACTTTGACCCAAATCGAAAGATAAAATAAACAGAGATACCTAAGATAGAATAATAGGCAATCTGGAAATGTCCTGCCAGAATTTGAATACCAAATACTAATCCACATCCTATAGGATAGATAAAATTACCTTTTTTAAAGAATCTTTCCACAAAGAAAAACATTAAAGGTAACCAACAGGCGGCATTTATCATATTGGTATGTTTTAGGTGAGTAACAAAGAATCCACCGAAAGAAAAGGAAAAACTTGCGATAAAAGAAGCAAATGGACTTAGATTGATAGATCGAGCATAGAAAAACATAAAAAGGCCGGTTAAAAAGAAGTTAAGTATAATACTGTAATTATAGGCTATATAGGTAGGCAGGAAGTAAAATAAGATAACATTTAAAGGATAATATCCACCCATTTCCCCTTCTGCAAATATCGGGAAGCCACAATAAATATCCGGTGTCCATAAAGGTAGAATTCCTTTCTTTAAACATTCACCCAAGAAATGCCGAAAGGGATAATTTATACTCCAAATATCACTTCTTGATAGGTCTCCGGTAATAAATACTCCTTGTAAAGTAGATGCCTTAAAGAAGAAGATAAATACTAAGACTAACAGTCCTGCAATAGCCAACCAATCTGCTTTACAAAAAGGCCTTTCTACAATTACCTCATCTTTTGGCACAAGAAACCTTAGCATCTTAAAAGAAAATTTCCATTTCTTCTCTTTACTTTCTACTTTTACCTTCTTTTTCTTCTTAGCCATTGTAGAATTCCCTCATAAAAATCATACCATAATTTCAATTTAATTGCAAACAAAAAAGCATCCGTTTTTTATTCTGGATGCTTCTAATAATTTTTAATTTTACATTTTTCAATTTTCATTTCAAAATTACATAGCATATAGGATAGTGATTCTTCATTTAACCTTTCTTGTAAGCGTTCAGGTGTAAGTAAGGGAAAATGGAATTCGTTAGAATGTTGCTTTAAGCAAAAAATAGGGAAAAGGGGAAAAATATTAAAGAATTTGGGACGGTTCATTTTATCGTTTTTCCTATGATTTCTTTCGGATATTTATTTGTAAGCGTCCACAGAAAATTGAAATTAGAAATTGGGCTTTTACTTCTCTCACTAATTTCTAATTTCGAATTCCCAATTTCAACTCTCTTTTCTTTCCGCAAGCTTTCAAACAAAAGTGAACCGTCCCTAAATTTCCCATTTTTTTTGCTTTGCAACATTCTGCGAATTCCATTATTTGCCCTTTTCCCTTCATTACACCCTGAACGGTTACCCTTTCTTCTTACGCAAGTATGCCTTTAGTCGTCCTGCTTCAGTTTTTACTTCAATCTTAACAGGAATATGTGTGTTATCATTAGTAAACCAGACTATAATATCTGTAATATCTGAGCCCGATTGTTCTACCTTTAAAGTCATAAACTTCCCAGATGGAGTTGATACTTCCTCCTCTTTAACTATATTTACTTTAATTTGCTCTACTCCATGTCTGGTTAATATAGCTAAATTATATAAATCACCCACTTTTAAATCTTGATTTCTTAAATAATAAATTAAAGAAAGAGAATCTAGGGTATTTGGGAATATATCTATAGTTTTAGTTGTGTTTTGATGCTTACTTAAAATAGTTGCCTTTTGACTCGCATGATTAAGTGAAAACCCATAACATTTATGATATTTTTTGCGATCAATATCTTTTATTACACGCACTGGAAGTAAACTTGAAGTTCCTACCCAGGTATCTATTTGTTCTGACAAATGATAAAATTTTGAGAAAAATGGATTAGATTTAATCTTGGATTTTATATGGTATGTCTCTTCTTCACCTATTATCTCTTTAGCAATCACCTGATCTATTTGTGTACCTATTTTAAAGCCAAGTAGCATTACATCATAGGTAAATTCCTCTCCTACGCAAAACGGAAGTTCCTGTGCAAAGGTAATTGAGCTAATTAAAAAAAATGTAACTATAAAAAATATCTTTTTCATCTTTTTAATACCCTACTGCCAATCTCTCAATAAGAAATTCAGGTAAACCTTCTTTACGCATCAGGTCTTGTGTTTTATTTATATCATAGGATACTCGATATATTCCAATTTCCATAGTATCTGTGTCAAAGATACCAAAACTTGCTCTTGGGTCTCCATCCCTTGGTTGCCCTACTGCTCCTACATTAACAATTAACTTATCAGGAGTTGAGACTTTAATAGTATCTTTATCCCCAAGTCTAATGGGATAAATTGGTTCATATTCTTTTTTAAGGAATAACATTGGAGAATGTGTATGTCCAACAAATAAAAGGTTTTTTTCTTTTAACAATTCAAAACTTTTATTGGCTTTTTTAACTCCAGTAATATATTCATTCGTATAGTCCCATAAACTGCCATGAACCATAATAAAATCTTTTTCTTCAACAATCTCTGGTAAAGAAGATAAATACTGTTTATTCTCTTTAGTTAAAGTATCCATTGTCCATATAATCGCCCTTTGAGCATATTCATTAAACCAAGAAATCTCTTTCCAACCTATACTGGCTAAATCATGATTACCCACTATAGTCACTCCTGAAAGTTTTCTAACTTCGTCAATACACTCATTTGGAAGTGGTCCATAGCCAACTATATCTCCTAAGCAGATTATTTTATCAACCTCCTTCAATTTTTCAAGTACTACCATTAAAGCCTCTAAATTACTATGGATATCCGAAATAATTCCATACTGCATAAAATTTATTTCCCCATCTCCTAAAAAAATGCTTGCCAAAATATAAATTTTATGGTATCATATAAAAAATTTATTTAGGAGGTAAAAAAATCTATGGCTAAGGTATGTAATATATGCGGCAAAGGTTCTCAAACGGGTTTTAGGATTAGCCATTCTCATCATAAAACTAAACATAGATGGTTACCTAACCTACACCGCACTAAGGTAATTATAAATAAAACTCCAAAACATGTATATCTTTGTACAAGTTGTTTGCGGACTAAAAAGGAATCATTACAAACTGCTTAAAATTCGTAAATAAAACCTAAAATAGTAGCTATCCCTGTCTTTTCATTCTTCCCGGTAAGACGAATAGCAAGAGCGGTTTCTAATGTAAGATGATGTAGCTTAACAGTCTCATATTGAATACCAAGTAAAAGAGTAGTTAATGAAGATTTGGTATGAGGGATTTGCTTTTTACCACTGTCTTTATCCTCACTGGCAAATTTACCTATTAATTCAGTTACGAATGTAGCTCTTTTGCTAAGAGTATAGTCGATGGTCAAATCGTATAAAAATATATTACCTGGATTAATTTCATTTCCTTTTTTATCCTTACCTTTACTAGTAATAGTATAACCCATGTTCAGGTAGCCGGTAAACGGTTTTAAATTCTTACTCAATATTCCTATAAAAATCAAATCTGTGCCGCCTGATGATGTAGGTAAGTCAGAACTACCTCTTTTTGCCTCCTTGCCAGTAGGAAGTTTTATCGCCAATAATCCTGATATAGCTGGAGTATCAACTGTATCTATTATAAAATTATACTTTGCTTTTAATTCAACATCTCCTTTTCCATGTCCAGTGTTTTTGTGAGCATCTAAATAAGGAGTTTCTTTTAAAAACAAGAAAGGTAAAACTACGCCAATTTCTAAGTTTTCCATCATCACACGATAAAGTTCAACTCGAATTTCAAATTCACTTGCCTCAAATCCCTCTTTAACTTGTGACTCAGGTGCATAATCTTGTCTTTCTTCATCATTATTCCACATCTTCTCACTTACAGTATAAATCAGCTTTTTCTTTAACTGATATTTCCCGGATTTTAACACTGATGGCAACTCACCTAATATAGGATTAGCTAAAGATTGAGATATAAATCCCAAAATCAGTAAATTAGTTAGGAAAATACATTTTTTATTCATTTTGCCTTTTCCTTATTTTTATTTTTATTAAAAATATCATTTGCGCCAAAACAGCCCCTATTCCATCAAAAACACCATCATAATACTCTGGATAGCGAGAAGAAACAAGAGATTGATGTATCTCATCAGTTATTCCATAAAATATAGTAATAATGATGGATAAAACAGCAGATTGTTTAATAAAAATCTTTTTTTGAGATGTTCTGAATGCCTTTCCTAAAAGCCAACTCAAAATACCAAATTCAACAAGATGCAAAAACTTATCCCAAATTCTTATCTCAGGTAAAGCCTCACCTGGAATAGAAGAGGTAATAAAAATCACTCCCATATAAATTCCTGCTATAAACCAATACCTTGTTGAAACACTCATATTACACATTTTTATATAATATCAAATAATTTTATTTAAGTCAATATCTTTTTTTACGATAAGAAATTATTTGACAAATCATATACATTTAATATATAATATTTGGTAAGCGTTTGAGGTAGTCTGGGTATGTGTGGAATTATGTATCTTGGTCTGTGGTGTCAATGTGTCTTACTACCAGATCTGATCGCTTGCTAAAATATATGCCGAAGTGGCGAAATTGGCAGACGCACTGGACTCAAAATCCAGCGGATGCTTGCATCCGTGTGGGTTCGACTCCCACCTTCGGCACCAACATTAATATTGGTAACTGGTTAAATGGTAATTGGTTAAATGGTTACCAATCACCAATTACCAATCACCAATCACCAACTGGGAGGAAAGATGAAAAAAGAAACTATTATCCCTATCTATATCGAAGATGAGATGAAAAATTCTTATCTTGATTATGCTATGAGTGTAATCATAGGCAGGGCATTACCTGATGTCCGGGATGGCTTAAAACCAGTTCATCGACGAATACTTTATGCAATGAACGAATTAGGTATGGATTCCAGTAAGCCGTATAAAAAATCTGCTCGTATCGTTGGTGAAGTTTTAGGGAAATATCATCCACATGGAGATATGGCAGTATATGACTCAATAGTCCGTATGGTACAAGATTTCTCCCATCGCTATCCATTAATTGATGGACAGGGTAATTTTGGCTCTATTGATGGTGATGAACCAGCAGCTATGCGATACACTGAAGTGAGACTGGATAAATTCGCTGAAGAAATACTTAAAGACTTAGATAAGGAAACAGTAGATTTTATCCCAAATTTTGATGAGACACTGAAAGAACCTACCGTCCTACCTGCTTCTATGCCTAATTTACTCCTAAATGGCTCCTCTGGAATTGCAGTTGGCATGGCAACTAATATTCCTCCTCATAACTTAGGTGAGTTAGTTGATGGGATTGTCCTTTTAATTGATAATCCAAATGCTACTATCGAAGAGTTAATGCAAGTTATTCCAGGACCTGATTTGCCTACTGGTGGATTTATCTTTGGGGTTGATGGAATAAAAGAAAGCTACACTACCGGCAGAGGGAAAATCGTCTTGCGGGCTAATGCTAAAATAGAATCATCCAAGGGTGGGAAAGAGGCTATCATCATTACTGAAATACCATATCAGGTTAATAAAACAAATCTTATCCAAAAGATTGCTGAATTGGTTCGGACAAAAAAAATAGAAGGAATAGCAGAATTACGAGATGAATCCGATAGAGATGGAATTCGTGTAGTGATAGGATTAAAACGGGATGAAAATGCCTATGTAATCTTGAATCAACTCTATAAACATACCCAGATGCAAATTACCTTTGGTGTGATTATGTTAGCCATAGTAGATAATCAACCCAGGGTATTAAACATTAAAGAAATAATTGAACTATATCTGAAACATCGAGAGGAGGTAATAACTAGAAGGACTAAGTATGAATTGAAATTAGCTGATGAGCGCGCACATATATTAGAAGGATTAAAAATTGCACTGTCAAATCTTGATGAAGTGATTAAAACTATTAAAAAATCTAAGACACCTAAAGAAGCTAAGGAATCATTAATATTACAATTTGAATTAACTGATAAACAGGCACAAGCTATATTAGAAATGCAATTACAAAGATTAACCGCTTTAGAGCAAGATAAACTGAATGATGAGTATTTAAAGCTTATAAAGACCATTGCAGAATTAAAAGCTATTCTTGCTTCTAAGAAAATGGTTTTAGATATAATCAAAAAGGATTTACTTAAAATAAAAAAGGAATATGCTGACCCAAGAAGAACGCAGATAATTAAAGAGGCGGTAGAATTTAACATGGAAGACCTGATTGCAGAAGAAGAAATGGTTATTACTATTTCCCATACAGGATATATTAAACGCCTACCTTTAAGCGTGTATAAGATGCAAAAACGCGGTGGAGTAGGTATTGCGGGAATGATTACTAAAGAGGAAGACTTTGTTGACCAATTATATATTGCTTCTACGCATGATTACATCCTATTTTTTACCAACAAAGGCAAGGTGTATTGGTTAAAGGTCTATGACCTACCAGAATCAGGTAGAATAAGTAAAGGAAAAGCTATTGTTAATTTACTTCGATTGGGTGAAGATGAAAAAATCGCTGCATCTATTCCTATTCGGGAATTTAATGAAGAAGACTATTTAATCATGGCTACTCGAAAAGGGTTGGTTAAGAAAACTCGATTAGTTGCTTATAGTCACCCAAGAGTTGGAGGCATTATTGCCTTATCGTTAGTAGGAGATGATGAATTGATAAAGGTTGCACGCACAAAAGGAGATAATGATATTATTTTAGCTACTAAGTTTGGAAAAGCAATTAAGTTTAACGAAACGCAGATTAGACACACGGGTAGAACTGCATGTGGAGTAAGAGGAATAAAACTAAGGAAAGATGATTATGTGGTAGGCATGGAGGTAGCCAAGGAAGGAATTACACTACTTACAGTCACTACTAATGGATATGGCAAAAGAACAAAATTCTATGAGTACCGAAAACAGGCAAGAGGAGGTATGGGTGTAATTGACATTAAAACTATACCACGAAATGGACCTGTGATAGGTATATGTGAAGTAAAGGATACAGATGAGGTGGTAATAATTACTGAATTAGGGATGGTGATTCGTTGTCCGGTACAGGGTATTTCTGTCATCGGAAGAAATACACAAGGAGTTAGATTAATCAGGCTTAAAGAAGGAGATAAAGTAGTTGATGTAGCACCTATAGCTACGGAAGAAGAGGAGATAGAATAGGGTATGTTTAGACGAAAAAGGCGTAGATCCCATAAAATACCATCAATACCTCAAAAACCACAATTTGCTAAATCTAAGAAAAAAAAACCGCTATTAGGCTCTTTCACGAAACTTATCATCATTATTTCCATGCTTGGTCTTTTTATCATAACAGGTATTGGTGTAGGAATTGTTGTTTCTTTCATGACCAATCTACCTAATTTAAAAATTGTTACTGAATACGAAGGTATAGAGGCATGGAAATTCCCTACTAAACTTTATTCTTTAAATGGTGAATTAATAGCTGAATTTGCAGAAGAAAAAAGGGAATTGATAAAATTAGAAGAGATACCTCAGATATTAAAGGATGCAGTGGTTGCAGTTGAAGACAATCAGTTTTATAAACATAAAGGGGTAGATATATTAGGTATTTTAAGGGCATTGTGGGCTAATATTCGAAGTGGAAAAATATCTCAGGGTGGCAGCACTATTACACAGCAATTGGCTAAAAATATCTTTTTAACTCAAGAACGCACTTATCGTAGAAAAATACAAGAGATATTGATTGCTATATTGATTGAGCGGGAATTAACCAAGGACGAAATTTTAGAAAGGTATTTTAACAAGATATATTATGGACATGGAAATTATGGAGTTCAATCTGCATCATTATATTATTTTGATAATCCAGTAAAAGATTTAACATTAGCTGAAATTGCTATGCTTGCAGGATTACCAAGTTCTCCTGTCAACTATTCACCTATTGCTCATCCACAAAGAGCTATTGCAAGACAGGCTTTTGTATTGAAACGAATGGAGGAAGAAGGATTTATTACACACGAACAAAGGGTTGAAGCCAAAAATGCATTTGCCATAAAAGTAAAAGAAATTTCTAAGAAGAAATTTGCTAAGATAAGAACTACTATTAATAAAGCACCTTATTTCACTGAGTATGTCAGACAAATACTTGAGCAAGAATATGGAAGTAATGCTATTTACACTGGTGGATTAAATGTATATACGACATTAGATTTAGAGATGCAAAATGCTGCTACTTCGGCTCTTTGGGATGGATTAAATCGACTAAATTATGAAAAGGGAAAAGGCACGCCACGAATAGAAGGAGCACTTTTAGCTATTGACCCACGCACAGGATATATTAAAGCAATGGTAGGTGGAAGTGGTTTTACACGCCAAAATCAGCTAAATCGTGCAATATATGCAAAAAGACAGCCAGGCTCTGCTTTTAAACCTTTTATTTATACCACAGCAATCGACCAGGGCTTTACACCAGCAAGTTTCCTTGTTGATTCCCCTACAACTTATAAAGGTGCTAACGGAGAAATTTGGGAACCGAAGAACTATATGAATAAATTTTATGGTGTTGTGACATTAAGAACTGCTTTAGAGTATTCTCTTAATTTAGCTACTATTAGGTTATTGGAAGAAGTAGGGGTAAATAGGGTAATTGGATATGCACATCGAATGGGTATTAAAAGTAAACTGCACCCAGACCTATCACTGGCTCTGGGGACATGTGAAGTTACTCCAATAGAGATGACTACTGCTTTTGGTGTATTCGCTAACCAGGGAATTAAGGTTGAACCAATTGCAATAAAAGAGATTAAGGACTATAAACAAAATCTATTAGAAGAAAGAATACCAAAAGAAGAAAGGGTACTCTCTCCTCAGACCGCTTATATTCTTACCAACTTAATGGAAGGAGTGGTTCGAAGAGGTACTGCAAGAGATGCAGTAGGAAAAAGAATAAGTAGAGTTGTAGCTGGTAAAACAGGAACAACAGATGAGTATGTTGATGCCTGGTTTATTGGCTTTACACCAGAATTAGTAGCAACAGTCTGGATTGGTTATGATCGTGGACAGAAAACATTAGGACATGGTCAAGCAGGAGGAGTAGTAGCAGCTCCTATTTGGGCAGATTTTATAGAAAAAATCCTCCATTTGTTAGAATCAAAGGATTTTCCAGTACCAACTGGCATTACCTTTTCTATTATTGACCCTGCTACAGGACTATTGGCAACTAAACATTGTCCACATACCAAATGTGAAGTATTTATTGAAAACAATAGCCCAATTGAATACTGTAATATCCATACTGAAGAAGGTGAAATGGCAGAGGAACTTGGGGTAAAAGGAGATGAAGAAATAGATTCATCTTCGACTACTTCCATCGAAGAAGAAGAGGAGGAAATAGATTGGGAAAACTTTGATAAAATTAGGCTGGAAGAATAAAAAAGACGATGAAAATTAATAGGACGCAGATTTACAGGATTTACAAGATTTTGAAGAAAAAAACAATAAAGCACTAAAAACATCAAGAAACACTAAGGAGATAACTATAGAAATACAATAATAAAAAATTAATTTTAATCCTGTTCATCTGCGAAAATCTGCGTCCCATTTTACATTTTCAAAAGGAGGCACAAAATAATGCAACAACTTATTAAACAATTATTAATATCTCTTGGAGAGGATCCAGATAGAGAAGGGCTTAAAAAAACTCCAATACGCGTAGAAGAGTCATTAAAGTTTTTGACCAGTGGATACAAAATAGAAGTTGAAGAGGTGTTTAAAGAAGCAACATTTGTAGAAGATTATGATGAGATGGTATTAGTCAAGGATGTTGATTTTTACAGCATGTGTGAGCATCACCTACTACCTTTTTACGGTAAATGCCATATTGCCTATATTCCTGATAAAAAGATAGTTGGGTTAAGTAAATTAGTTAGATTGGTTGAGATATTCAGCCGCAGATTGCAAGTTCAGGAAAGACTTACTACACAAATTGCACAAACAATAAAAGAATATTTAACACCAATAGGTGTAGGAGTAGTTATTGAAGCATATCATCTTTGTATGATGATGCGTGGTGTCCAGAAACAAAACTCACAAATAATTACCAGCTCAATGTTAGGCATCTTCCGTCAAAAACAATCCACCCGTATGGAATTTATGTCGTTACTAAAAAATCTTAGCTAAAGATTAGACTTTTGCGTTTTTTTAACAAACGGGTGGAGTAGAGGGTATAATTTTTTAGTAGGAGGAGATTAACAATGGGGTGACTGTAAGCAAAGATGCATCAGGCAGTATGCCCTGGCATCTCAGCCAGAATCGGGATAGGCAAAATAGGTTCGTCTACACCCCGATATGGCAATTCGAAAACCTGCCTTTCACGGAAAGGAGACCGTAAATTCCATGATGTTGTTGCCTTCATTTAACTTTATAGGAGGAAAAGAGATAATGAAATTGTTACGCAACTTTCATCTAACGAAAGTTAAACAGAATTTTTTCTTATTTCCACGGCTGGGGGCTTTTTATGGACCTAAAAAGAAAAAGATTTATAATAAGAGAAATAATGAGGTAATCATCCTGAAATCGGCAAGTAGCGGAGTAAAAAGGGGAGAAGAGGGAGGTGAAAAAGAAGGCTATTTTGATAAATTTGGGAGAGAATTAAGGATAAGATGAAGGGAATTAGATAACGGATAGAAAA
>JBFMDD010000317.1:0-13992 GCA_040754115.1 bacterium | reverse complement strand
TGTTAATCTTAATCATGGCTTTTTCCTCCTTTTATATTAATAGTATACACACTTTTAATATTTTGTCAAGAAAAAAATGCTTGCGAAGAAAAAAATTTTTTATAGATAAAAGGTGATGGGTTATATGTTGAATTAGATGAGGAAAATCAATGAGTTAGAGGTGTGAATCTATGTGCGAAGAATTTTCATTCTTCAGACCTGTATCATCTTTATCTTTACCTGAAAATTTCTGTTGACATAACCACAAATCTGTAGTATAATTAGCGTTAATGAGACATAAGGAACAGATAAAGGCGATATTGCACGAGCTGTTACATAAATAGCCGCTATAGAATTCAAGTTTTCGAGACACTGGGAGGGGAAAAAATGAGTGCAAAAGGATGTAAATTTACCTCCGGAGGTATTATTAGAGACAGGCGGTTAGAGGTTAAAATATACCCACACAAACCACGAATTGAAGCAATAGTTATATCTGATAATCCTCAAAATCCCCCATTAGCATTAAAAATCTGGACTTTAGATGAGGAAGGAATTACTGAATTATGTACATGTGCGAAACCTTGTAAATATAACGAAGCATTAATTAAACCAGCATTACCTCAACATATCGATGCACAAATGCATCAGGAAATAGGTAGATTCAGAAATAAGTTTGGTATTCGCAATGATAAGGTAACAATATCAATGGTAAATGTCCCTTCCCAACCTTTCTTATTTGATTCTCTCGATAATTTTAAACTTAATGGAGCATGGAAAAATAAATCATTAATACACCAAATTCGTAAAAGGTTTGATGCTATACCTGAAGATGAGGATAATGAAGATGGAATTTTATTATATGAAGAGCTTATTAAGCGGGCTAAACAACATATAACAAAAAAACAATTTACTAAAGCAGAGAATATCCTTAAAGAGGCAATACGGACTCTTCCTGAATCTGCCGAAGCATATTATGAATTAGGTAAACTATATAAAGTGCAAGAAAGATTAAAAGAGGCAGAAAAAACAGTTAATATTGCTCTATCTTATATAAGGAAAATGAGTACCACCATAGATCTATCACTTTATAACCTACTGTATAAACTAGCAGAAGAGGAACTTATTGATATAAAAAATCTTAGGGAGAAGAAAAAACAACAAAAAGAAGATAATATATGGAGGCAAATAGAGAAAAAAGATATAGAGCAGCCCAAAAGCCAGTATCAACCAAAGGTAATAGTTTCTATTCAATTTGATGATTCTAACCAACAGATACTTACTGCTATTGCTAATGAGCAGCTTGATGAACCCAGATTTTTTAATCTTTTAGTTCATGCACAAAGAATATCACTATTTCAGAGCTTTGAACAACTACTTTGTCTTGAGTCAGTAAATATTGAGCATTATCAGTATCAAATTGAGACTGCCAGAAAAGTACTACGACGATTTGCTGGTAGAGCTATATTAGCAGATGAGGTAGGTTTAGGTAAAACTATTGAGGCAGGTTTGGTTTTAAAGGAGTACTTCATTCGTGGCTTAGTATCTAAAGTATTAATATTAACTGTGCCATCATTAGTATCTCAATGGCAGGAGGAGATGGAGACAAAATTTGACCTAAAATTTATCACTACTGATTCTTCAGAATTTGACACGAAGGATACTAACTTCTGGGCAAAGCATGATTTAATCATTGCCTCACTTCATACCGCTAAGCGAGAAAACCATCGCCAGGCAATACATCAGCTTGAATATGACATGTTGATTATTGATGAGGCTCATCACCTAAAATCTAAATCTACCATTAGTTGGCAATTTGTCAATGATATAAAGAAAAAATTTGTCCTGCTACTTACTGCTACACCTGTACAGAACAATTTAGAAGAACTTTATAATATGATTACTATTCTTAAACCAGGACAATTAAAGACATTAAGTACATTTAAGCGGAATTTTGTCACAAGAGGTAATCCTAAAAAACCCAGAAATAAACAAAGACTACGAGAACTACTTGCAGAGGTAATGATTCGTAATACACGTGCCCAGGCAGATATTAGGATACCGAAAAGACATGCCAAAACTATTAAAATACAACTACAACAACCTGAAATGGATATATACCACCATGTGTCAGATTTTATAAGAGGTGAATATTGCTCATTAAACCTAAATAATAACTCTTTAAATAAATTTCTACTTATGATGTTACAGCGTGAGATTGGCAGTAGTGTTATGGCAGTAATACCTACTTTAAAGAAGCTGATTGAAAATCCTAACCTTAATGATACACAGAGAAAGAGGTTTTCAGAACTCTATAAAGAGGCATATGAAGTAAATGAAAGTACTAAAATAAATGCCTTGAGACATATCCTTAACTCTATAAATGGAGAAAAATGCATAATCTTTACTCAATTCTTAGAGACCCAAAAACTTATTCATCAATACCTTCATCAGGAAGGAATACCTACATCTATTTTTAATGGTAGAATGTCTTCAACAGATAAAAACTTAAGTATAAAGGAATTTCAAGACGAAAATCAAGTACTTATCTCCACTGAGGCAGGTGGTGAAGGGAGGAATTTACAATTTTGCCATATAATGCTAAACTATGACCTCCCATGGAATCCAATGCGGATAGAACAGCGTGTAGGTAGAATTTGTCGGGTAGGGCAGAAGAAAGAAACATATATCTTTAACCTATCAAGCCAGAATACTATTGAGTCGTATATCCTGGCTATACTGGATGAGAAAATAAATATGTTTGAATTAGTCCTGGGTGAGATGGATATGATTTTAGGTAATTTAGATGATGATAAAGATTTTGAAGAAACTATTATGGATATATGGACTAGGGTTACTTCTAAGGATGAGTTAGATAAAAAGATGCAAGAATTTGGCAATTTACTACAATCTGCTAAACAAAGTTACTTAAGTACAAAGGAATTAGATGCGGCATTATTTGGTGAGGATTATGAAGTAGAATGAAGACAGCCAATTTACAGAAGTCAGATTTATAAGATATTACAGACACATTTGGGTAGTGTCTGACAATAGCTATAGATTATGAGGGGGATTAAAAAATGCTGCCTTTTGGAAATGATGATTTAATGGACTTTTGTCAACAAGCATTCTCTTCATTAGATGGATTGGTAGAGTCTGAGAATGAGGGTATGCTGGAGGTGGTACTAAGTGATGAATTAGCAACTAATTTTGACAATAGGTCTTATCTTAAGTTTATCTTTGACCGTAAACTATCAACTCAATTCCCAGATGCACAGTTTATATCTTATGGACATCCAAATCTTGATATGCTTATCAATTTAGCATCACAAAAAGGCTTAGTAACAAGATGGTATATAAATGGACTAACAACTACTACCGGATATCTACTTAAGAAAGTAGCTAACAAGGTAAAATTCTATGATTGTAAGACCAAATACTTATTGGACATACTTGAAAGATTCTCTTATTGCCTATTTAATTTCAAAATATCATATCTAACAGATGATAAAAAAGAAGAAATAAGAACCGTTGTGGTAGATAGATTTTCAGCCGCAGTAAATAATAAATTACTTAATGTATTAAATACACTATCTCTTGAGACAGAATGTAAATTTAGGGGTATGTCTGAGGGTGAAATAAGACCATTACAGGAGGTCTATCAATCTGCCTGTGAGTATATTAAGAATGATATAGCTTCTACTATTGAGGAGACGAAAAAGGATATTTTAAAAAGGCTATCGAAAGAGATAATACGTGTAGAGAATTATTATTTAGAAAATGAAGTAGAGATTAACCAGAAATTAAATAAAGAGGGTTTAAGTAATGAAAGACGCCAAAGACTAAAACAAAAACTTAAAATTAATGAAGTTGAAAAGCAAAGGAAGATTTTAGACTTAGAGGAGAAATACAAACTTAAGGTAAATATTAAATTACTCAATGTAGCATTAATCTATCAACCTAAGATTAAATGTAAATTAGAGATAATTGGTAAAGGTAATAGATTTTATTTCAATGTCTTCTGGAATCCTATCTTTAAGGATATAGAGCTACCTTTTTGTATGAAGTGTAAATCTGGTTCGTATGATATGTGGTTTGATACAGACTCTGGGCTTATATGTCCTAACTGTAAGACAAGGTAGGGCAATTTGTTATTCATGAATCAGATTTTATCTCTTCCATCATTATAATAATTAACAATTATGGGACGGTTCACTTTTGTTTGAAAGCTTGCGGATAGAAAAGAGAGTTGAAATTGGAAATTCGAAATTAGAAATTAGGGAGAGAAGTAAAAGCCTAATTCCCAATTTCAATTTTCTGTGGATGCTTACAAATAAATATCCGAAAGAAATCATAGGAAAAACGATAAAATGAACCGTCCCACAATTATCAATTTTAATGTTTGAAATTGACAAATAATTGATAATTGTCAATGAACTGTATTTGGATCTGTATAATAGAGAGGATATGGAGTAAGTGATTATTGTAAGTGCATGTTTGGCAGGGATTGAATGTAAGTATGACGCTACAAGCGCTAATGACGATAAAGTATCTACTCTTGTAGCACAAGGTAAAGCAATACCAGTGTGTCCTGAACAATTAGGTGGACTCCCTACTCTACGACCAAGAGCAAAGATTATTGGTGGTGAAGGAAAAGATGTGTTAATAGGTAATGCAAAGGTTAAAACCGAAGATGGGAGAGATGTAACACAGAATTTTATTAAAGGAGCACAACAGACGCTCAAAATAGCTAAACTTGTGGGTGCAAAACACGCTATTCTAAAATCCAAAAGTCCATCATGTGGCTGTGGGAAAATCTATAATGAAAAAGATAAATTAATACAGGGTGATGGAGTATGTACCAGTCTGTTAAAACAAAATGGAATTAGAGTAGAATGTATTTAGATAACAGAAATGTATTATCATGAAAGCTGTTCACATGCCCTCTTATAGGTATCAAATGTATGTGGATCAAATAGTACAAATCGCACTTCTCTAATATTTGAATTCTCTTTTAGAAAATCATGCACAGCCTCAAGGGCAATGGGAGCAGCTTTTTCTACTGGGTAACCATAGACTCCAGTACTGATAGATGGAAATGCAACCGACTTACAGTTGTTAACAACAGCTACCTTTAGACTTTCCAGATAGCAACTTCTAAGTAGGGCAGATTCATCTTGATTACCACCATGCCATATAGGTCCAACTGTATGGATAACATACTTAGCACTTAAATTCCCGCCGGTAGTTATTACTGCCTTGCCAGTAGGCAGTTTGCCTTGTGTTGCACGAATTTTCTTACATTCCTCAAGAATAACACTTCCACCAGCATGATGAATAGCACCATCAACACCTCCACCACCCATTAAACTGGGGTTAGCAGCATTGACAATAGCATCCGTTGCCTCATTAGTAATGTCCCCTTGAATTAAAGTAAGTGTTGATTTGTTAATTTGTTTTTGTATCATTTTATCTCTCATCTCCTCTCTCTGTATTATATATCAGTTATTATAGAACGGTTCACTTTTGTTTGAAAGCTTGCGTGTATCTTAACGATTCTAATTTTGGCGATTCAATTATAGGTTATCGGTTATCAGGTTATCGGGTAATCAAGTAGGGTAGGATACCGATTACCAGATTACCGATTACTGATTACCATCCTTGCGATGCAGGCGTAATCTAATCATAGGAAATTATCTGAAAATGAACCGTTCCGTTATTATTCAGAAGTGTTCATTAAGTAGGCAGAAAAAACACAGAAGAACTAAAGAACAGAAGAACTGTTTTTTAGTTTCTTGACTAACAAGTACTATATTCTACCACAGTCTCATGAAATTGTCAATTTTAAATTAATTTTTTAGTTGCATTTTTTCTTTATCTATGATAAGATATTAATATATGATTGAAAATCTCAATACGATAAAGAAGGTAGCATACGCAAGTAGTATTGGAATTCTACTTGTTGTCTCTACTTTTATCGGATTAGGGATGGGCTATTTTTTAGATTCATGGTTTGGCACATCACCCTGGTTTACGATAGGTGGTTTATTACTTGGCATCATAGCTGGATTCTATAACGGCTATGAGATGGTGATGAAGATTATTAAAGAATAACACAATATTTAGACTAACCTTTAAAAATTGAGGAGAGAGGGATAATGACAACCCAAATTAAATCCAAAGAGGGAATTATGCCAATCCTAAATGAAGTTTTTGGTAAAGATGATACTTTTCAAATAGAAGTATTGCCCAAACAAATAATCATTCAGAAAGCTGAGGAAGATGTTATAAAAAAGACTAAAGGAAAGATAAAGAATCTCGATAGAAAAACTATCACGATGATTGCAGAAAGTGAGGAATTCTGTGGATATTGATAAAATCCCTAACTATACTATTTGGAAACCAGATGATATTTAAATGAAAGAGATTACTTTACCTCAAATCACTAAAACTGCATGGATACTCATAGCTATAGCTTTTTTTATCTCTTTATTAACGCTAAACTTATCAATAATTTCAGGGGTTGTAATTGGTTCTTTACTGGGATTATTAAATTTTAAATTATTATCTTTGACTACTAAAAAGGCGCTTAACTGTGCACTCTCAAACCCATATATTTTCACCAGTTATATAGTTCGATTAACTCTCTTAGGATTAATTCTGGCATTAATTCTATCTATAAAAGCAATAAATTCTATCGCAGTTCTTGTTGGATTATCAATGATTATTGGAGCTATTATGATAAAGGGAATAATTAATACCTTTTTAGTATTCAGGAGTGATAGTTGAGATATTATCAACGGTGTAAAGAGACGGTTAGGAATAAAATATAATAATTTTTCGATGAAAAACAAAAGATTATCAGTTTCTTAGAGTTTTAGTGACTGTTTAGGGTAGATGAAATAGAAAAGTAATTTTATTAAGGAGTAAAAGACTAAATGGAGGCAGAGGCAGCGTTTTTATTGCAATTTTTGGTCAATTGGCTAAATCAACTTTGTGGCAAATGGATACCAGTGAATGATACTATTGTTATGACATGGATAGTATCAATTGGTTTGATAATCTTTGCTATAGCCGCTTGCTCTTCTCTAAAGATAGTTCCTAAAGGGTTACAAAATCTATTAGAGATTTTGATTGAGGAGGTACTTAAGTTATTAGAAGGTATGATGGGGCATGAAAAGGCAAAATTCTTCTTGCCTTTAATGGGGACACTGACATTATTTATTCTGATTTCAAATCTAATTGGTCTCATTCCTGGACTAAAAGCCCCTACTGCTGATTGGAACACGACTATTGCCTTAGCACTAATTGTTTTTATTCTTACACACTTCTTTGGAATAAGAAAAAAAGGAGTGATTGGCTATTTCAAGCATTTTGTAGGTCCTATCTGGTGGTTAGCTCCATTAATGATTCCAGTCCATCTTATTGGAGAGATTGCTAAACCTTTTTCTTTATCTATCCGATTATTTGTGAATATGATGTCAAAACATTTGCTATTAGGATGCTTATCATTTTTGATTGTTATGTTCTCAAAAAAACTAATTTTATTTGCCCAGACTTTATTTATACCTTTATTTTTACCACCATTTGTTATGGGTTTAGGGATACTTACATGTCTTATCCAAACATTTATATTTGTCTTCTTAGCTACAATATATATCTCTTTAGCGATGGAGGAAGAAGAACACTAAGAAAGTGAGCAGTATGTTCAGTGAGCAGTATGTTCAGTGAGCAGTGATCAGTATGTTAACTCTTCACTGAACATACTGAACATACTGAACATACTCTAAAAGAAAGGGGGATTTTAATTATGGAAGGAGCAGTATGGTATTTTGCTCTCTCAGTATTAGCCGCAGGATTAGGAATAGGGATTGCGGCAATTGGAGCTGGAATAGGACAGGGAATTGCTACCAGTAAGGCAGTAGAGGGGATTGCAAGACAACCAGAAGCATCAGGCAAAATTATGACTACACTAATTTTAGGATTAGCTCTGATGGAGTCTTTAGTCCTTTATGCCTTATTTATTGCCTTGGTGCTAATATTTTTTAATCCAGCATTAAAATATATTGTTGGGGAATAAAAGGATAATAGGAAGGGGTCAGACTTAAAAGTAAGCGTGTTAGTCTTTTACGGGTTAACACCTCAGATAGGCCTTATCCTTACCCACAAGTTGGGTAAAAGAAGGGAAGTAGGCAAAGATAAACCACGAAGAGCACGAAGAAAGCATGAAGTTCACGAAGAATAATTAGAAATATAGGACTTCACGAATTTAAATAAAGAGATTAGCCTCGTAGAGGCATTCTGTTTGTAGTAGAATAAAGGAAATGTAACAAAATTCAGCCTCGTAGAGGCGTCCTGTTTGTAAAAATCTACCTGCAGAGGTAAAATATTCGTTTGAATAGATTAAATAAATCAGGGCGCTCCTATGGAGCTAAAAAACATTTTTTGTCCTTCAATTCTACAAACAGTTAGAGCTCCTCTGGAGCCTAATGCAAAAATCTGTGTCCTATTATTTATTTTATAATTCTTCGTGCCCTTCGTGGTTTCTTAAAAGATGTGGGTAAGGATAAGCACATAGGCAGGGTCTGACCCCACCAAACCCTACATAGGAGGAAAAAGTATGGAAGGTCATGGAGGAATCATTAGTATTAGCTGGCAAATATTAGTAGTAGAAGCGGTTACTTTTTTAATCTTGTTATTTTTTTTATGGAAATTTTTATTTAAACCAATCACTAAACTATTAGAAAATCGCTCAAATCAAATAAAGGGTACTTTAGATACAATAGAATCTGAAAAACAAGAGATAGAAAAAATAAAGCAAGATTATCAAAATCAATTAGCCGACCTAACTAAAAAGGCTACACAGATAACTCAAGAGGCAACTAAAGAAGGTGAAATTCAAAGGCAGGAAATAATTGCACAATCGCAAAAAGAAGCCAATAAGATATTAGAAAAGGCAGAGGTGGTAATTAGTAGAGAGAAGGAAAAAGCTATCCGTGAACTTAAGGCACAAGTAGCCGACCTGTCTATCTTAGCTGCCTCAAAAATACTTGAACGCACAATCGATGAATCAATGGCTCATCAATTGATAAATGAGTTTATAGACGAAGTAGATAGGGAGAAGTTGCATTAATGAAAAAAATCGATGTTGTTGCTACTAAATATGCAGAGGCTTTAATTAAAATCGCAAAACCTCAAAATAAACTTGATGCTCAAGCAGAAGAATTGGAGTTAGTAGTTAAACAACTCTTATCAAATGAAGATATTATGAAGATACTTCGGCATCCAGCTCTTAGCTTAAAAGATAAAGAGGCATTATTGAATGAGATATTGAGTCCATATCCTTTATCTGCTAATACCCTGAATCTCCTTTCTCTTTTACTGAAAAAAAATAGACTAAATTTGCTTGAAGGTATATCCTTAAAATATCAGCAACTTATTGATACCTTACAAAATAGATACCAAGTAGATATAGTGTCTGCTGTACCACTTAAAAAAGATGAAGAGGAAAAGATAATAACAAAACTATCAAATATCCTGCAAGCAAAAATAAAATTAAAGATTAATATTAATCCGAAGATTTTAGGAGGGCTCGTATTACATATAGGTGATAAAATAATTGATGGCAGCATCATTAGACGACTATTTATGTTACGAAGAGAATTAATTAAAAAAGGCTAAAAGTTTTTGAGGGAGTCAATTTTACCTTCCCATACTAAAATCCCAAAAGGTGTGGGAGGATTGAAAGAAAATTGTGTTTTATTTATATTATACTCAACACCGTTACAAATTGCGATGTTAGAAACGGTTCACTTTAGCGTGAAAGCTTGCAGTTAAAAAATGGATATGAAATTAGAAATTGGGGAAAGAAGTGAAGACCTAATTTCTAATTTCCAAAAGAAATCACCGTGAAAACGATGAAAACAAACCGTTCCTAAATAGCTCAAGTTAATGGCAGTGTCCAGTATAAAATTACTATGATAAAGCAGGGGGTATTAAACTATGGCAGAAATAAAGGCGGCTGAAATTAGCTCTATTATTAAAGACCAAATTACACGCTATGAAAAGGAATTAGAGATAGAAGAAGTAGGAACTGTAATTCAAGTAGGGGATGGCATAGCAAGAATATATGGTCTTGAAAATGCTATGGCTGGAGAATTAGTAGAATTCCCAGATGCGGGAATACATGGTATGGTATTAAATCTTGAAGAGGATTCTGTTGGTGTAGTTATCTTAGGTGTAGATATTAATATCAAGGAAGGATATATCGCTAAATTGACAGGCCGGGCAGTAGAAGTTCCGGTAGGGGAAGGATTATGTGGCAGGGTGGTAAACGCATTAGGAGAACCTATTGATGAGAAAGGACCAATTGAGACAACAGAATTTAGAGCAATCGAATCACGGGCACCTGGTGTGCCCGACCGCGTACCAGTTAAAGAACCACTACATACAGGCTTGAAAGCTATTGATGCAATGATTCCTATTGGCCGCGGGCAGCGAGAATTAATTATCAGTGACAGACAATTAGGTAAAACAGCTATTTTAGTTGACACGATATTAAATCAAAAGAATACAGATGTATATTCTATCTATGTGGCAATAGGACAGAAACAGTCTACTGTTGCCCAGGTAGTCAAGATATTAGAAGACCATGGGGCAATGGATAAAACCATTATTATCTCGGCTACTGCTAATGTCCCAGTTTCATTGCAGTATATAGCTCCTTATGCTGGTTGTGCAATGGGAGAATACTTTCGTGACAATGGTAAACATGCCCTGGTTATCTATGATGACTTATCTAAACATGCAATTGCTTATCGTCAGATGTCTCTTTTGCTTCGTAGACCACCAGGCAGAGAGGCATTTCCAGGGGATGTATTCTATCTTCATTCAAGATTGCTTGAGCGGGCAGCTAAACTAAACGATGAAAAAGGTGGTGGCTCTCTAACCGCTTTACCAGTGATTGAAACACAGGCAGGAGATGTCTCAGCTTATATCCCAACTAATGTTATTTCAATTACTGACGGACAGATTTATTTAGAAGGTGGATTATTTTACTCCGGGGTACGTCCTGCTATCAATGTAGGATTGTCTGTATCACGCGTGGGTTCTTCTGCTCAAACTAAGGCTATGCGCCAGGTAGCAGGTAAACTACGATTAGACTTAGCTCAATATCGTGAATTAGCCGCTTTTGCTCAATTCTCATCTGACCTGGATAAGACAACTCAAGAACTATTAGCTCGTGGGGAACGGATGGTAGAGATTCTTAAACAAGATCAATATGTACCTATGCCGTTAGAAAAACAAGTAATGATTATTTATGCCGGCGTAAATGGCTATATAGATGATGTCCCAGTTAAAGAATGCTCTATCTTTGAGGAAGAATTTTTACAATTTATGGAAGAACATCACCCGCAAATAGGTAAAGCAATTGGTGAACAAAAAACTTTAACCAAAGACATTGAAAACGATTTAAAGCTAAGTATTGTAGAATTTAAAGAAAATTTCTTTAAGAAAAAGGAAGAAAAGGCACATAAGATATTGGAAGTAACTGTTTAATAGTAAGTTGAAAGTGCTGAAGTTAAGGAGGTGAAAGGCAATGTCAGGTCATTCAAAATGGGCTAGTATTAAACACAAAAAGTCAGCTATTGATAGTCAACGAGGAAAGATTTTCTCTAAATTGAATAGGGAAATTACTGTTGCGGCAAGACTTGGGGGTGGTAACCCAGAGAGTAATTCCAGACTTCGGATGGTATTAGAAAAAGCTAGAAGTCATAATATGCCTAGTGATAATATTAAACGGGCAATTCAACGAGGAACAGGTGAATTACCAGGAATGGTAGTTGAAGAGGTAACTTATGAAGGCTATGGACCAAGTGGAGTAGCGGTTTTAGTTGAAGCGATGACAGACAATAAAAATAGAACTACATCTGAAATAAGAAGAATTTTCTCACGAGGTGGTGGAAACTTAGGTGAATCAGGTTGTGTATCATGGATGTTTAGTAAAAAAGGATGCCTGTCTGTCAATAAAGATGAAATTACTGAGGATAAATTATTAGAGATAATTATGGAAGCAGGGGCAGAAGACCTTAAATTAGAAGATGATGTATATGAGATTACTACTGAGCCGCAAGATTTTGAGGAAGTAAAAAATGCCTTACTTAAAAATGGTGTTAAATTAAAGTTTGCCGAAATCTCTATGGTACCACAAAGTTATATTAAGGTTGAGCCAAGTGTTGCGCGAGGAGTGTTAAAATTGATTGAATCTCTTGAAGAAGATGATGATGTACAAGAGGTGCATTCTAATTTCGATATTCCGGAGGAAGTAATACAGGAGTTACAGCAAGGCTAAGGCGTTAAAAAATGACAGTGAGATTGAAGGTTTTCGGATAAAAAGGTTCAAGGATTGAGGTTCAAGGATTAAGGTGAATGGAAAAGAGAAAGATAAGGAGTTATGAGGATTTAGAGGTATACCAAAATTGGAAACAGCACTTGTGAAATCAATGGGTAAGAGGTGAAGAGTAGGGGAAGACCCTGTTCCTTGCACCTTGATCCTTGTTCCTTCTGTTTGGAAAGGCTAATAAAATCAACGCTCAATTTTATCCGAGAGCGTTCTGAGATTATGAAGGGGGGAAAGAAAGTGAGAAAGTGGATAGATAAATCTCACTTTCCTACTTTCTCATTTTCTTATACTCACAATTTCCATATCTCATTTTGTTACACCACATGAATATTTACCTCAAAAAGGAGGATTAAAAGGATGAAGATGTTTTTAGGAATTATTGTGGTTTTAGGAGTTTTGGTTTCTGGATTTGGTTTTACAGACATTGCTTCTGCTGATTTGACCAAACAGGATATAGAGGAGATACGAAAAATTGTAAGAGAAGAGGTTCAACGAGAGGTTCGACGGATAGATGAACGGATAGATGGTTTGGATAAACGAATAGATGATCTTGATAGTAAACTCAGTACGAGAATAAATGACTTAAGTAATCTTCTCTATGTTATTTTAGCCGGGATGTTTGCCTTGGTGGGTTTTGTCCTCTGGGATAGAAGAAGTGCTTTGGCTCCTGCGGTAAGAGAGATGAGGGCATTGGAAGAGCGGGAAAATAGGCTTGAGCGGATATTGCGTGAGTATGCCCAAAAAGAGCCAGAGCTGGCTGCAATTATGAGAAGTATAACTCTGTAACAAATCTGTGAACCAACAGAGAAAAAATAACTCCCAAGTAAAGTGTAATGGAAATCAGGTGATCAGTTATCAGTGATCAGGTAATCAGTAATTCAGATAAAGCGTTAAAACCGATTACCAGAGTTCCACTTCAGATGGCTAAAGTGTTACAAATAACCTTAGTCGGTGATGCTACCTTGCCAAACGATAACAGATAACAATAGTTAGTAGTTAGGTGTCACCAAAAATTAAGGAGGTTGTCAGATGGGAGTTTTTACTGTTACAATAAAAGTAAGGAATTGGCAGAATAGATATCTACCTTCTGATAAACAGGGGAAAGAAGTTGAGTGTAAAGCTCTTGTTGATTCAGGAGCAGCAGAACTTTCGCTTCCCACTGAGATGATTGAGCGGCTCAAGTTAGAAGAGCTTGGAACCGTGCAAGTATATACAGCTGATGGCGGTCAACATGAATATCGAGTTTTCGGTATAGCAGAGGTAGAAGTGCAGGGAAGAGTAGCTCAAGTGCGTGCAATTGAACTCCCACATGGAGCTGAACCACTTCTTGGTGCAGTTCCCCTTGAGGAGATGGATTGGCACATATCTCCTTTGCAAAAGAAACTTTTACCAAATCCAAAATCTCCAGAGAAACCACTTTTGCCCTTGTGTTGAATATAAAAACACCTAAACGAATTAAGAATTTGTGTGGAGCAACGCCGACACAAATTCTGGGTTGAACTAACGCAATGGAGTATTATTTGGAATTTGAATAAAAGGCTATTTTGGATTTGGCGGGTTTAGTTGTCTATTTTTGAGACTTCTATAGTAAGCTTTAATCCAGGTTTGAATGA
>JBFMDD010000316.1:0-4934 GCA_040754115.1 bacterium | reverse complement strand
TTAATGTTCCATAAATGATCAATAGCGTATTGGTGGCAAATTTTACTATTACTCCAGATTCAATTGTTAAGGTAGTTTTATTCGCTACAGTAACAGTACCAGTAACAATGTATGGACTATTAGTAGCCAACCAACTACCACTTTGCGTTCCACTTACAGTTATGGTTGCCTCCAAAGACCTTACATTACAAATTAACCCAATCATTATTAAAATCCCAATAATGATCCTCTTTCCCACTTTTATTTGCCTCCTTTTCCTTTATTTTTTATTTCTTCTAACATTTGTCTAGCATAAGTATTATTTGGATCAACATTTAAAATATATTTACATTCTGAAAGAACCTTTTCCAATAATCCTTCTTTATAATATGCAATTGCTAAATTCATATGAACATCGATATTAGAAGGAGTTAAACTTACTACTTTTTGAAATTCAGCAATAGCTTTTTTATACATATTTATTGAAACATAAGTAATTCCTAATGAAGTCCTAAAATTTATATTATCAGGTTCTATTTTTATTGCTTTTTTATAGTTCTTAATTGCTTCATTATATTTCTCTATCTTTTGAAGAACAAAGCCTAATCCCCAGTAAGCATTAGAATGGTTAGGATTTATCTTTATAGCCATCTGATATTCTCTAATACTTTTATTAAAATCACCCTCTTTATCATATACAACTCCCAAATTATAATGAGCTTCAGATAGATTAGAGTTAACTTCTTCAAAATCAGGATATATCTTTAAAGCATTCTCAAATTCATCAATAGCTCTCTTATACATATTGGAATTAATACATATCGCCCCCAAGTAATTATATACTTCAGCATAACTTTTAATTGTATCTAATGCATCTTTGTCTATAATAGCAGTCTTACTAAATTTCCCTCTATAATTAAATTTTATATTTATCAGTTCCTCCTCAATATTCACTTTTTTCTCGAATATCTTGCATAATATTCCTTTTGGAACTAATGAATAATTACTTGCAATATTTTTATCATATGCTATATAAAGTGAGTGATTTCTAAAATTATAAGATATAAGTTCATTACATCTATTGAATCTAATATTTGCTAATTTATGTAAATATAGAAATTTTTTATCCAATGGAGAAAAATTAATAGTTAATCCTGAATTTGTTTCTTTAATTTTTCTAATATACCATTCATAATGAAGAAAAGTAATATCAATAAGATATAAATTAGGTTTTTGTTTCTCAATATAATGAAGATACCATGAAATGAACGCATCTCTATCATACTTAACAAGGAAAAATGCCTTTTCTTCTAAGGGCATTAACATATTTACTCCATAATCATAAGCATAATAGTATCTTTTCTTATCAGAGGAAGAATAATGTTCAATAAAAGATATAAATGGAAGAACTAAAAAAATAATTGTTATTCCTATCTTCAAAAATTGAGAATGAGAATGGGTAATAAATTTTTCTGTTATTTTTAATATTCCATAGCTAATCCACATAGAAAAAATAAAATATGATGGAATATAATAATCTTTAATATTAGGAACATTGTAATGAATAGAATAAAATATGTTAGTTAAGATTATTAAGGATAAGAAGATAAAAAACATTCTTTTTTTTATCAAAAGAATAGCTCCTATTAAACCAATCCACAAAAGATATATAGTAAATTGCTCTACAAAAAAATGAGTAATATGAGTATATAAATATCTAAGAGCCTCATTAGTTGATGAAGAATGATAATATTCATATTCCTTCCCTATCACATGAGTAATGAATCCTCTCAGAGTACTAAAATCTCCCCACTGAATAGGCGGATGTTGACTTGCTCGAATTGGCAGATATAGGTATAAGAATAATGGTAAAATGAATAAGCAAAACATTTTTAAGAGTAGAGAGTAGAGAGTAGAGAGTAGAGAGTAGAATGATTGTTTTTCCTGCCTCCATTTCTTCCAATAAACTGCTATGATAAAGAATATGCTTGCTGGGACTAAGTAGATTGTTTGGAGATGATGGGTGAAGGATAAGCCGAGGATGAAGGCGAAAAGATAGAGATAGGATTTTGGATTTCGGATTTTGGATTTCGGATTTTTGTATTCAATAACTGCTTCTTGCCACTTTAGTAAGATGAAGATTAGTAGTGTTGCAAACAGAGCATTAAGTGTGTACTTCTCAGCTATTACTGCTTGCTCCCAGAATGTAGTAGCAAAGGCAAGCATTAAGGAGGCTATCGCCGCAGGGACAAGGAACGAGATGCGAGATGTAAGATTATTCTCTTTTTCACTCGCCATTCGCCACTTGCCACTTACCACTTTTAATGTAATAAAATACACTATCATACACGCCAGAGAAGCACATAACGCAGAGGCTAAATTCATCCGATATGCAATGTTTCCTATTGGCAGAATAGTCATCCAGAGTTTACCAAGCAGACAATACAGCGGATAACCAGTAGGATGAGGAATGCCAAGCACAAAAGCCGCTGTTACCATATCACCTGAGTCATGAAACCCAATCGTCGGAGTAAGAGTATGTAGATACACTGCCCAGCAAATAAAGAATACCATTATTCCTCCAGCATAATCTATTGAAGTAAATGCTCTTGGAACACTTGGCTCATCCCTCGGTATAAGAAACTTTGGAATTCTAAACTGAACCTTCCACTTCCTCTTTTTCTGCTCTCTGTAATCTATTTTCTGTTTTCTGTCCTTCTTTCCCATCTCTCCACCTTACAAATTATTATACCTTATCTTCCTTTTAACTGTCAACACAAAAAACAATATTAAATTGTCAAAGAGCAAAATATTAGAACACAGATGGACACAGATTATCAGGATATATTCACAGATTTCGCAGAGGATACAGATTATAATAAAATATAAAATAGGGAGGAGGGTCAAACCTTAATTATGGAATACAGAATGAATTCCACAATCACGGTTTGACCCTCTGAACTTCCTAAAAAGTTAAGGCAGGTATGCACAACAAAAGTGCATACCTACCTATTTTCCTTTCTTTGATTTGTTATGGTGTATAGGTAAAAGGTTCACAATCTTCAGCTAAATGGTCACCTGTAACTGTATCCAATATCCTTCCGCATATCTCACCTGTTACCGGTTTAGGTAAATTGAAGGTATAGTCGAATATATTTACTGTCTTATCAAGATTAGGTGGTAGAGTCTTATTGTTGACATTTAGTAGAGACTTTAAAATCTCTTTGTTACCAACAGTCGCACTAAGCCATGCTTTAATATCTACTTTTACTGGTGCATCACCATTAGTCACCCGAGCATCTGCATTTAAAGTCTCTCCTGGACCAAAGGTATTGGAATTTAAGATGATGTCAATTGATAGAGTTGGAGCTAAAGATTCCTCTAAATAAAGGGTATCTCCATCAGTTTTAATGAAGTACTCTTTATTATTTTGTTTATCAAAGAAACTTCCTACAATTGAATCTCCTGTATATATCCCGCAGCATGTTTCACTCCATGTTTGTCCCTCATCAACACTGTCATAACGATATAATACTGGACCAGATTCTATCACCCACACTCTATGATGTGAATCTCCATTTTGATTCCCAATAATAGTTGAAGCTACATTCTGAAACCCACGATCATATATAGTTTTAATAGTAGTCATATTGAACCATGTAACTCCATCATCTTTCAAATCTATTCTTCGTAGAGTATGATCTGGGCTATCACCATATTCATGAGTATAGTAAAGTCGTTCATCTCCATTCATTAGATGTACAGCATTAGGATTAAAATCATCAGAATAGTAGGTGTCACTTGGATCAAGTACTGTTTGTTCACTGCTCCAGTTAATTCCATTAGTAGAGGAACGATAATGTATCCAGTTTTCCCATGGGCCATGAGTTACACACCAATAGATGTTATACCACATTTTATAACCTGAGCCTGGTTCTTTTAGTACTGATACTATTCGAGGAGTCTCACAATTCCAATAGTCACTTTGACCATACAATATCTCTTGAAGATTAATGTTTACCCAGTGAATTAGATCAACAGATTCAGAATAATACATCGACCAATACCCATATGGTGCTGCTGGCTGAGTTACACTCCACAGTTTATATTTACCATCTTCTTTGTCATAGAGCATAGTTCCAGACAATAGTCGATAGGTTCCATGTCCTGTTAATTCAGCAGTGGTCAACAAATTTATTCTTGCTTCCACCTGTTGATTGAGCATAGTCAAGACCATTACACAACCCACTGTTAATATAATTGTTAATTTTTTCATCTCTTCTTTCTCCTTAATTTTTTAAATTTAAAGATTTTTTATCTTAAAAAGTAACTTTTCCTATTCCTGCATATTATCAGAAATAGATCGACCTTCGCTACTATTTTTAAGATATTTAGAAGTAGTTTTTCCTATTCTACCTAATTTTGGTAGATAGAATAGATCGATCTTCACTACTATTAAAAGATATTGATATAGATTTTCCTCTCCTATTTATTTTACTCAACAGGAATGTTAAAACGGTTTATGACCATTATTTACTCTCTAAAAATCTATGTAATCTGTGATTTTAACTTGTTCAGGTAAGAAAATATATCTTCAACGAGTAAAAAACTCACTTTTTATCCCTCGTCAGGTTTTAAAGAAAGAAATATTTTAGGTAAGCTAAAAAATATATATAAACCTAAAATCAAAAAGATCTTAGGATTGAATTCGTAATAATATTTGGCACGCCCAATGTTGCATTAGCAAACTTTTTTTATATTAAAGATACCACAAAATTTTTGATTTGTCAATAGGTAAAAATGTTAATTTTTTGTTAATTTTAATTTTCTGTGATTCAGACAGTAGCAAAAGGCTGGCAAGAACCTCATAGTTGACAAGTAGTTATGATAGATTGAGTGAGAGGTTAAATATTTTTTTGCCCTCGCTTCTTTTTTTGCTTGACAATCTGATATGT
>JBFMDD010000315.1:0-5940 GCA_040754115.1 bacterium | reverse complement strand
TGAGCGTTGATTTTATAGCCTTTCCGAGCAGATAATTCCTTCTTCACCCCCACCGAAGGAACAAGGATCAAGGATCAAGGATCAAGGTGCAAGGAACAAGGAACAAGGAACAAGGAACAAGGTGCAAGGAACAAGGTTACTCTACATTGCTTCTTTCTCCTTGAACCTTATTTTTATCCGAGAGGCTTCAATATAGAAGCCTCTCGGATAAAACCTGTTCCTCACAGGTTCAGGAATTGAGCGTTGAGTTATCTATGTTTAAATTCTTTTCACCCCACTTTTTAAATTAGAAATGGAAAAAATTTCGACCTGTGCAGTTAGAGATTATTATACTGAACACTGCCATTAACTGAGCTATTTTAGGGACGGTTTATTTTCATCCTTTTTCCCTCTGATTTCTTTTGGAAATTAGAAATTGGAAATTAGGTCTTCACTCCTTTCCCCAATTTCTAATTTCATATCCATTTTTTAACCGCAAGCTTTCACGCTAAAGTGAACCGCTTCTAAAATCACAATTTGTAACGGTGTTGAGTATACAATATATTTTACCAACTCCGTTAGGAGGGATATATTTATAGACTATGATAATCCTTTTAATCACGAAACTTTAGATAAGGAGATGTTGAGGGAAAAAGAAATGGGAGAATTGGAGAAAGGCACAAAATTACACATCACAAACACATACTAAATTCTATCTTCAAACCCTATTTGTTTAGAATTTTGGGTGATGTCTGACAATAGCTATAAATAAGCAGTTGTCTTTTTGGAGTATAAAGTTGTATCTGTTTGCGGTAATTTCTGTTAGAAATTAGAAATTGGGGAGGGAGGTGAAAGTTTATTTTCTAATTTCCAATTTCCCATTTTTTTACCGTAATTTTTCACACTAAAATGAATAGTCCACATAGATATTTTTAGCTAAAGTCAGACACCACAGAACTTTGGTTGTTGGAATTTAGAGTTTGTTTGATTTTTGGGGCTTGTGATTTGATGATTCTTTTCATTCTCTCCATTTCCTCATCTTCTCCATTTCTCCTTACTTACACAACTTCAGATGGCTAAGATGTTACTTTGGTTTGCTTTATACCATCTCTCCCTTTACTTCCTTTCTGAAAATACCTACACTTCTCGCTGGATTGCTTCGTCGCTTTGCTCCTCGCAATGACATTTTCATTCTTCTTTGTGTCCCACAAGGGCATGTATGTTTCTTCTCTACTTTCTAAATCAATCAGCTTGTCTTCTTAAGAAAGTAGGAATTTCAAACAGGTCGCTGTTATAAATATTGATTCTTTCTTGTATTCCTTCTTGTTTTTCCTGTTCAATTTTCTTAACAGTGACAGCGGCTTTTTCTCCCTTGAAACTATCTAGATCTATGGTTTTAGCATATTGTTGTGGTATTCGTTCAACCTTTGGAGTTACTTTACCAAATCCTGTAGCAATGACTGTAATTCTCATTTCATTCTGCATGGATTCCTGAGTTACAGCCCCGAAGATAATATTAGCATTTCTATCCGCCTTTTCGGTAATAAAAGTAGATGCCTCATCTATTTCCGACAGAAGCATATCAGGTCCACCAGTAATATTTATCAATATTCCTTGTGCCCCTTCAATAGATGCCTCTTCTAATAGAGGTGAAGAAACAGCATGTTGAGCAGCATTCATAGCTCTATTTTCACCGGTTCCAATTCCAATTCCCATCAATGCATTACCTTTCGAAGACATAATAGTCCGCACATCTGCAAAATCGAGATTAATTATTCCTGGAATCGTAATCAAATCTGATATACCTTGGATAGCCTGTCTTAAGACATTATCTGCGACTTTAAAAGCCTCTAATATAGTTGTAGTTTTTTCAACTACACTTAATAATTTTTGATTAGGAATAGTAATAAGAGTATCTACTTTGTTTACCAGTTCTTGTAATCCTGCTTCAGATTGCTGAATGCGTCTTTGCCCCTCAAACAAAAATGGTTTAGTTACTACCGCTACCGTAAGAGCGCCTGATTCTCGTGCAATTTCAGCAATAATTGGGGCTGCTCCTGTACCTGTACCACCACCCATGCCAGCAGTAATAAATATCATATCTGCTCCTGCTAATGCTTCTTGGAGTGCTTCGCGGTCTTCTTGTGCCGCACGCTGACCTATTTCAGGATTAGACCCTGCACCTAATCCTTTGGTTAATTTGGCACCAATTTGTATCTTGTAGGGTACAATTGATGTTTTTAACGCCTGGGCATCGGTATTGGAGACAATAAATTCAATACAGTTATTACTCATCCGATTGGCAAACATTCCATTGACTGCATTACTCCCTCCTCCACCTATACCTATTACTTTAATCTTGGTAGGTGATGAAACATCACTTTCAAATTCAAAACCCATGGTTTTCACCTCCTATCTTTTGGTAATTGGTTAAAGGGTAATTGGTTAAAGGGTTACCAATTACCAGTATTAGAAGAATTCCCCTACCCATTCTTTCATACGATTGAGGACTCTTCGAAAGACATTCCCGCCACCAAACTTTGCTTTTTTACCCTCCAATTTATGCATCATTCCATAAGTTACAAGTCCTACCCCAGTTGAATACAGTGGTGAATTAACCACATCTACCAAACCACTTACTCCAGTGGGTGTCCCAATTCTAACGGGTAAATCAAATACCCGTTCTGCTAATTCTGTTGTGCCCTCTAACATCGATGCCCCACCCGTTAAAACGATTCCTGAAGTAACTAAGTTTTCATATCCAGTCATCCTTATCTCTTGATTTATCAAACTGAATATTTCCTCCATCCGTGGTTCAATAATTTCTGCTAATACTTGTCTGGGCAGATTTCTTTCTTTATGTTCTCCAACTGACGGAATAGTAATAATCTCTTCATCTTTGACTAATGAACTCATGCAAGAACCATAATTTATTTTAATTTTCTCTGCCTCGACAATTGGTGTTCGTAATCCAACAGATATATCTTTAGTAACATTATCTCCTCCAATAGACAATACTCCTGTATGCCATATGCTTCCATCTATGAATATGGCAATATCTGTTGTCCCTCCTCCAATATCCACAAGCACAACACCCAGATCCTTTTCATCCTCGGTTAATACCGCATAGGCAGCAGCTAAAGGTTCAAGTACAATATCCTCTACCTCAAATCCTGCTCGATTAACACATTTAATAATATTTTGTGCAGAAGTAACCGCACCAGTAACAATATGGATTTCCACCTCTAATCTTACTCCAGACATTCCAACTGGTTCTTTTATTCCATCCTGGCCATCAATAATAAATTGTTGTGGCAAAACATGAATTACTTCACGGTCCAATGGAATAGATACTGCCTTTGCAGCGTCTATAACGCGTTCAACATCAGATTGAGTCACCTCTCGTCCACGAGATATAGCAATCACACCATGGCTGTTCATCCCTTTTATATGTCCACCAGCAATACCCGCAAATACAGAAGAGACCTCTATTCCTGCCATAAGTTCTGCTTCACTTACCGCATTCTCAATAGACTTGATAGTAGAATCAATATTTACTACCACTCCTTTGCGTAATCCATGAGAAGGGCTGGTTCCAACACCTATTATCTCTACTCTATCTTCATCAATCTCTCCTATTACCGTACATACTTTGGTTGTTCCTATATCCAGTCCTACAATTATATCTTCTTTTGCCATTTTAACTCCTTTCTATTTCTCTCTACTTTCTACTTCTCATTTATCTTTAACAATAATATTATCAAATCTTAAGTCAATATATTCAGGGGCGATTTGATTATTTTGTTGAAAATGTTTCAAAATTGTCTCTAATTCTTTTAACCTTTCGACTAATCTCTTTGGTTCTAATTCATACCCCAAATGTATCTTTGTAGCACCAATTTTGGTAATCATCACTATATCATATTGATTAGAAATATCAATATTTGAGATGTTATGAAGTAATTCAATTTTGTATTCTTTTATTTTTGAAATAATCAATAATGCTTCTTTCAATCTGCTATTCAGGAGTGGTTTGTCTGTCTTTAAAGTTCCAATTCCAGTAATAACAGGCAAATCCGGTTTATCTTTCATTTTGAAAGCAACCAAACTTTTATCCACACCAAATACAGAGGAATTAATTAATATCTTAGCTACCGCTTTTCGTGATTTGGCTTTAATCACTATTCCTTGTGGAAATTTCCGTTGAATCATCACCTCTTCTATCTTAGGATTTTTTAGTAGTGCATTTTTCAAACCTGTAAAATTTAGCTTAAATATATTTGGATGTAAACAAGAATAATTGGTTAGACAAAATTCTTTATATGTATTAACTACCTCTTCTTTTTCTATTAACCCATTATCTTCTAAAATAATAGCCGCTTTTTTAACTTGAAAGCAAGTAGCAGTTGTAAAAAAAAATGGTAATCGAATAATTCCCCAGATTCCTAATATCAATAATATTAAAACAAATAATCTAATAAAAAATTTTAAATATGCTTTAATAATTCTTTTTCGCCCTTTTTTACTACGCCATCTATTCTTCCTCTCACTTAGTTGTTGTGCTAATCCTTTGTGTTTTCTCATTCTTTATTTTCCTTCTTGGAGCAATACTTGAATAAAGCATTTTAATAATAAGTTCATCATAGCTAATTCCCACTGCCTTCGCACATGCAGGTAGATCAGATAAATCTGTTAGTCCTGGAATAGTATTGACATCATGGACATATGGAATTCCTGTTTTCCCTACCATTATATCCACCCGTGAAAATCCATGGCATCCTAATGCTAAATGAGCATTCAAAGCTATCTCCTGAGTTTTATTATAAACCTCTGCTGGTAATCTTGCTGGGATGATAAATTCGGTCATTCCTTTAGTATATTTTGCTTGATAGTCATAGAACTCATTTTTTGAGACTAATTCTAAAATAGGTAGTGCCTGAATATCATCACCATATCCTAATATTCCGACAGTAACCTCTGTGCCGGCAATAAATTCCTCTATAAATGCATCATTAAATTCAGCTATTAATTCTTCAATAACATTATGTACTTCTTTTTCCTCTTTAATAATAGTCACGCCAATACTTGAGCCTTCTGATGTAGGTTTGGCGACTACTGGCAGGTCAAAATTTCTTAATACCTGTTCACATTCACGATTTAGCCCATTGCCTGAATTAAATGTATAATATTTAGGAGTTGGGATACCACATGCATCAAATATCCTCTTAGCAGCTACCTTATTCATACCTAATGCAGAAGCCAATACCCCTGAGCCAGTATAAGGTATATTTAATAATTCTAGGAGTCCTTGCATACAGCCGTCTTCTCCATAGCGGCCATGAAGTGCAATAAATGCAATATCTATCTCTGATAACCTTTCGATAAATCCGTTTTCTGCTGGATCTAAAGCCCAAGCTTGAAGCCCCTGTCTTAGTAAAGAATCTAACACATTATTTCCTGACCGGAAGGAGACTTCTCGCTCACGACTATTACCACCCATCAACACCCCTATTTTTTTATCTAAAAAATACTCCTTCATTATTACCCCACAAATTTAAAGATAGTTATAAACGCAGTTATTAAAGCTCCGATAACCAAAAAGATAGTTCCCATCATCCATTTAGTCTGGGAAATTAAAAGTTTATGTAGTCCATGCATCTGGTCAGTTAATCTTGCCTCCAGATTTCCCATTCGCTCAGTTAATCTTGCCTCCAGATTTTCCATTCGCTCATGAATCTTATCTATTCGTGCATTTATCTCATCTATACGAATATTTATTCTATCTATTTGTCCAGTGATACCTGCGTAGTCTTTTTCTATCTTTTCATAGTTTTTCTCTATGGAAATAAGTCTAATTTCAATGGCACCTAATTTTGAACTCATTTCATCCTTGGGCACACTTTTTTCAGCTATCAAAGTTTGTACAACGAAAAGTAATTCTTCTGCTACTTCTACGCCTAA
>JBFMDD010000314.1:0-2618 GCA_040754115.1 bacterium | reverse complement strand
CTCACACTACAAGAAAGATAGAAACTGATAGAAATATAATGGAAATTTATAGAAATTGATTGAAATTGGTAGTAAAAAACAATGAATTTCCATAAATTTTTGCTTCGCAACATTCTTCGAATTCAACCAATTTCAATTTATTTCTATCTTGCATTGTGTGATTTAACTCTCTTAAAAACTGATACATGAGTCTTTATTATTCTAACCATACAGCTCGAAAATTTTTAAATGCCTCTTTAAACTTCTTTAGTGTTTTATTTGGGTCTTCTACAATTACCCGTGCATTGCCAATAATATCAATAAGTCCTATCTCATTTTTGTATCCTGGGATAACATGTAGATGAAGATGCTCGATACTTGCTCCACTTACATAACCAATATTATAGCCAACATTGAATCCATTAGGAGAGTAAAGTTTTTCTATGATATTTAATGTCATGGTAGTTAGATTATTAAGCTCTAATACTTGTTCATCACTAAGCTGTCTTGGATCTATCAAGTGCTTTTTGGGAAATATCATTAAATGACCTGGATTATACGGATAGAGGTTAAGGGAAACAATAAAATGGTCAGTATGGTAAATGTCAAGTTTAGTAACCTTTGGATCTTTCTCATTAATAGCACATAAGATACATTTTACCTGTGGCTTATCGCCTTTTACATATGCTAATTTATCTGGGATAAATAAGTGGCTTTCCATTTTTATAACATTATATCCTAAAGTTTCGTGATTTTTAAATTGGAAATTTGGAAAAGAAGTAAAAGCCCGATTCCCAATTTCAAGTCGCACGCTTTCACACTAAAGTGAACCGTCTAGTTATTCTTGTTCTTCTTTGTGTTCTAAATGGGGATGTATGTTTCTTTTCTGTAATGGGTTTGGTCCTAATTTACGGATTTTATCAGTCATTTCATTAGCAACTTCAGCAAATTTAGGTCCCATGGAGGCACTCATATTGTACATCTCAAGTCGGTTGCCACCAAGACCAATTTCATCTAATAGTTTTTTAGCTCGTGCTACTCGCCGTTTAGCTTTGATATTGCCATCTGTAAAATGGCAGTTACCCTCAAGGCAGCCAGCGACATACACACCATCTGCTCCAGATTCAAATGCCTTGAGAAGATATAAAATATCTACCTTGCCAGTACATGGCAATTTGACTATCTTCACATTGGTGGGATAATTAAGCCTCATTGAGCCAGCCAGATCCGCCGCTGCATAGGCACAGTAATGACAGCAAAAAGCTACAATTTCAGGTTCGAATTGTTCATTCATAATCCTTTCAACTCCTTTTGAGTATACAGCAGTGTAACTCTTTATGACTTCTGTCCTTTGTCTTCTGTCTGTGATGGCAAGCAAGATGCTTGCTCTACTTTTCTGACTTCTGGCTTTGAATTTTCATCGTATCGGATAAATATTACGCCAGCCTCTCGTGCCTGACGATAGTAATCCTTACGGAAGCCGTAAGTCCTTATGTCGCGATAGAGAATATAAATCTGTGTTTCGGGATTTATCTCTTTGATTTTCAAGGCATTTTTTATTGCCTGACTACAACATACTCGACTGCAATACGGTCGCTCATTGCTACGGGAGCCAACACATTGAATCATAACTATGGATTTTAGATTTTGAATTTCGGATTTTGGATTTGAAAGATTTGAAAGATATTCTTCCAATTGACGCTGGGTGATAACCCGCTCATTTTCACCATACAAATATTCTGCTGGCTGGTATTCTACTCCGCCTGTGGCTACTATGACCACCCCATGCTCTATCTTTTTGACTTCTGATTTCTGGCTTTTGACTTCTGAGATGAAATGACCGATATGTCCAGACATCTTTTTTATTTCACTTAACAGATGGACATTGATTAACTTATGCGAGGTGACTTTTTCTACCAGGAATTTAAGATATATTTGTGGGTCGTCACCTTCTAATGTGAAATGGAGATGTCTTGCGTTTCCACCAAGCTCAGATTCTCTTTCTACAAGTTCAACCTCAAATCCCTGGTCGGCTAATGACAGGGCAGATACCATCCCAGATACTCCACCACCAATGACTAATCCTTTGCGGGTGATGTCCATCTTGATTAAGTATAGTGGTTCAAGTAACGATGCTCTGGCAACAGCCATTGCTACCAGTTTTTTATTATCTCTGGAAATCCAAATATCCATATCAGCAGTTGCACGCGGATAGCCATGATAACCAACAGCATAGATTTTGATTTCCAATATTCTTTCTTATTTCCACTATCATGCAGACTACCAATAGAAAAAGATGCTCTATCAACTTTATCTATATTCATTTTTCATAAGTTCCTTTATTGCTATTTTTGATTCCAGACATGGTACTGAACTTGATTCAGAACCAGGATAGGTTTTTGATTGCCGATTTTTTACCCCAAGCAAAGACCAAAGACTTTTAAAGGAATTTGTAAGCGTTCAGGTGTAAGTAAGGGAAAATGGAAAACTAGGGGAAAAGTGGAAAAATATTAAAAAATTTCGACCTGTGCGATTAGATTTTATGCTGCCAATTTGAGTTCTATCTTACCCTCTTCAAACCATCTTTTAGTTTCATTGTTTCTTACCATAGCAGTTATTGAGGCAAGAGTTACTGAACC
>JBFMDD010000313.1:0-5454 GCA_040754115.1 bacterium | reverse complement strand
AAGCGGTTGATCAATGAGATATCACAACTCCAGAGAGATATTATCAAGCAGTATGGTATAGAGAAGAAAGCCCGCAGAAAGAAAATGAGTTAGGCTTATTAAGTGATATCCACATTAATCATATACTGAGAGGTGTAAAAAAATGGAGATTGGTACTGATAATGTTAAGGGTAAAAGTGTCCCAAACCAGAGAAGCAATCAGATAGATGTCAAAGAGGTATTGTATAAAACCGTGCATCATTTCTTTCCATATTTTGTAGATTGGCTAAGTCAGATAGATGATCCTCGGCAAGAGAATAAGATACAATATCCTTTACCTTTCCTTATCTGGATTGGAATTCTGTTATTTATGATGAAGTTGGAGTCTCGCAGACAGATTAACTTTCAGTTTAACACTAAAGAGTTTATCGAAAATCTGAACATTTTAGCTGGAGTTGAGTTAGACAAGGTAGCTCATGATTGCACTTTGGCTTATTTATTGAAAAGATTAGTTATAGGGTCGATTAGTAAGTTAAGGCGGAGGATGATTAATCGGCTTATCAGGATGAGGTGTTTAGAAAGGTTCAGGTTACTGGGAAGATATTATTTAATAACCATAGATGCCACAGGGCATTTAATTTTCAAAGAGAGGCATTGTGAACACTGTTTAGTGATGAAAATTAATGGTAAAGAATATTACTACCATAATGTTTTGGAGGCTAAGCTGGTAGGAGCCAATGGGTTGGCTTTATCTATCTTAAGCGAATTTATAGAAAACCCGAATGAAAAATATGATAAACAAGATTGTGAACTCAAGGCATTTTATCGCCTGGCTGAGAATCTCAAAAGATACTTTCCCCAATTACCTATCTGTTTGTTATTAGATAGTCTTTATGCAAAGAAGCCTGTTTTTGATATCTGTAAGGAAAATAAGTGGAAATATATAATTACTTTTAAGGAAGGGTCTATGCCAGCCACTTATGCGGAGTATATCGCATTAAAATCCTTATGTCCGGAGAATATTGCTCACTTAAAAAGAGATGAAATAGAGCAAGATTATCATTGGGTTAACGATATTGATTATCAAGATCATCTTTTAGGAGTCCTGGAATGTAATGAATTAAAACCAGGTAAGGATGATAAGAAAGAGCATACCAGATTTGTCTGGATAAGCAATCTGGAAATTAATAAAGCTACTTTTAAAGAAATAGCTCAAGGAGGGAGGTTAAGATGGAAAACTGAAAACGAAGGCTTTAACACACAAAAAAACGGGGGGTATAATATGGAACACGCCTACAGCCAGGATGAACTGGCTGCAAAAAACTTTTATCTTTTACTCCAGATTGCCCATATCATCAACCAATTGATGGAAAAGGGCAGTCTCCTTAAGGAAGAAGATATCCAAAAAATCTTCGGTAGCATTAGGAATATTGCCCGAAAACTTCTGGAAGACTTCAGAACCAAAGCCACCACTCTTACCCACTTACAAGACCTACTTTCTGTTCCCTTTCAAATACGGTTTGATTGGTACTTTGATACCTCATGAAATAATCGGGTGTTCCATATTTACCCCCCATTCTATTTTACCATAAATTTGAGGAATTTGTCTACTCATTTTTGTGGTTACCTCCCCTTTTTTTTCTATTTTTTCCCCTTATTCCCTCCTGATTTTTCCCCTCTACCAAACACTTTTGGCTGAATAAAAAAAATTTTATTCTTCAGAGCTGGGCACAGGTCGAAAATAATTTGACAATGGATGAATAGTATGATATAATCAGTTTGTAACCGTTCAGATGGTGTAACAAAAGGAGATGTGGAGATTAAGGAGATAGGTAGATATTATTAAAAAAATTGAAATTAGTAGAAATTAATAGAAATTTATGGAAATTTGTTGTTTCCCACAATCAATTTCTACCTATTTTTGCTTCGCAACATTCTTCGAATTCAATAAATTTCAATCTATTTCTATTATCTTATCTCCATATTGCCCTTATTTCCTTATCCCTTTTCTTACACTTTTGATATATAGCTTGAACGGTTACGATTTGGTGTAAAAGAAATGAACAGCCAATTTGAAGATGATTTTAAGAGACTTTTTACCTTGATAAATGTTATCAGGAAAGGTAGTTTTATCGTCGCAATCTATAACCAGGAAGAAGTCCCAAAGCGAATTATTGCGAGGCTGAAAGAGAATTTTCCCTCTATGCCATTCCACGAATTTCACATCACCTCAGATAACCCAGACCCATTACAGCTACTTAGAGACAACAATCTACCTTCTGACCCGCCTGCGGTAGTCTCTTTCTACGGTTGGGATGATGCTCCAGCAGAAGCACTTACCCACCTGAATCTCTCACGGGATGTGTTAGCAGAGTATAAACATAATTTTATCTTCTGGGTCCAGCAGACAGGCTTTGTTCGGATTGCCAGAGAGGCACCGGATTTATTCTCAAGATGCACTGGCGGTAGTTTTGATTTTAAGATTAATACCGCACAGGGATGTGGTATCCTCTGCCTCATAGATATTGTTAATTTCACTCCTCAATCTGAGAAACTGGGTACTTCCTACACCCAACAATTCCTTGATTACTATTACCAGAAATCCCAAGAAATTGTTGAATCCTATAATTTTGAATGGATAAGGTCTATCGGTGATGGGGTGCTGTTTTTTGGTGACTCAAATAAGACGCAGGAACTTATCCAGGTGATGCTTGCCTTGTTTCGGGAGCGGCAGATAAAAGATAGGTTTGGCTTCAAGGTGCTATTGCGGATGATTGCACATCTGGGTTATTTCCAATTTTGGCTTGATGAAAATGGCAAGAAGATAGATTTGACCGGCTCTGAGGCTATAAGAACATTTAGAATAGAGAAAGAGGCAAGGCAGGATGAATTAATCGTTACCGATGCCTTGTTTCAGGGATTACAAATCCAGCTTAAGCCAAATAATATCAGTTCCGTCCCATTAGGCGAGTTCCAGCTAAAAGGCTTTACCCAAACCCAAAAAGTCTTCCTCCATCGCCTCTTCCTGCCACAGGAAGCAGGGCTATCTGACTTTGAGGCAAAACTACAAGCCCTTAAATATAAATCAAAGACTATCCCGGTGCTGGGCGGATTGTATCCACCTATTGACATTGAGCAAAACTTTATCAATCTCAACATAGATATAACCCTTGCTCAAAAAACAGGTATGCCAAAAAGAGCGGTTTTCCTACCCAGAGGATTGAGTATAGAAGCAAAGGAAAGATATGAGGAAGAGAAGGAAAAGGAAAAGACCTCATATACCGCCAAAGAGGTATTTGAAACATTTAACAAAGGATTTATCTATGGGATTCCCGGTGCAGGCAAGACCACTATCCTGCATTATTTTACCCATTCTACCTTCAAGGATGAAAAGACACCTATCTTTGTGCGCTGCAGGGAACTACCAGACTTTGGCAAATGGTGTGAAAGGATGGGTCATAAACCTGAATCGGCAAGATATGAGCGGTCTTCTGCCATAGAATACCTCCTCTCGGCCTTCCTATTCCCTAAAAGAGAGCCGAAAACCTTGACTGTAGATGAAGAAGTTGCCTTGCAAACCGCAACAAATGAAACCCTACAACAATGGGAAAATAATTCATTAGCCATATATGTGGATGGATTGGATGAAGCACCATTAGAAAACCGCAAGATAATTATGGATATAATAAAAAACCTGATGAAAGAAATTAAAGAGCAGGACAAAAATAAACTCTTCCTTACCTCAAGAAAAATTGAGGATGTTTACCACACCGATGATATCCCCATATTTACGGTTGCCTCACTTGATACAGAACAACTACGGCAATTAGTTAAAGGCTTTTATGGTGAAGAGACTGAACTTTATAAAAGATTTGATGAGGTTGTCTGGCGGGAAGAGGTGGTAAAAAGAATTGCCGGCACACCACTTACCGCTATCCTGCTGATGATATATTATCAGTTTTTTGAGAGAATTGAAAGAAGATATGTAATGTATGATATCCTTGTCAAGTTCTTCCTCTTACAAATATGGGAGAGGATAAAATTTAGGGAATTTAAATATCCTGAGAAGATAAGGGAATTCTTCATTGAAGCCAAAAAGCCAGATTCACTGGCAAAAAAACCTGATGCGGCAAAACAATATGAGTGCCTCTCTTCTCTATCCTACCAATGCCTCTATGAATCGGTAATCGGCTCCCCCCGTAGAGACATCAACCGGACTACTATCAAAACCGAGATTGAGAAAAGCGATGTGAAAGATGCAGATGACTGGTTTACAGAACTCATTAATACCCAGCTCCTCATCCCTTCAGGCTATGAAGAGTTAACCTTCCTCCATTCTACAGTGATGGAATTTCTCGCCGCCAGATGGATAGCAATAAATGAATGGATAGACATTAAAGGGGTTGCATGGATAGACATCGCCCATCGACTTGAGACACTCTCTATTGCCTCTGAAAAGGATAGGGAGATAGGATATAGTATCATTGCCGGGCTTAAAAATGGTAAAGATTTAGCCCATACCTCACTTTTATACCGCTGTTTATGCGGCATAGAAAGGATAGAGAAAGAAGAGCTGGAAGAACTTCAAACTAAAAAACCGCAAGAAGAAAAAGAAAAAGAGATAAGCAAGAAAAGACCTGAATGGGTATATAAAACCCTAAGTGATGTCCTTATGAGTGAAGATAAAGGGATATTAAATGATGCCTTAAGGCATTTTGATGGCTCATCCAGGCTATCCAGAAATACATTGCTGGAAGCCTACATCGCCGCTAAAAATTTCTTTGATACCTCCTCTGAATTGCTCAATCTACGAATGAATTTATTAGAAAAGATAGTCCAGAAGGAGATGATTGATGCCTGGCAAAGGAAATGGCGGGATGAGTCTTCTTTCTTCTATTCTAATGTCCTTTGTCTTGATACACAGGGATACCATCCTGATGACAAAAACTTTGGATATTACTCAACGAATGTAGGCAAGTCCCTTCAAGGCTTCTTTGGCTCACCTAACCTGAAACATGATAGTGCGGTGACGGGTTGTGCCTTCTCCCCGGATGGCAAAATCATCCTCTCTTCATCAAGTGATAGAACCCTCAGGCTATGGGATGTAGCCAGCGGCAAAGAGATGCAGTGTATCCATCTTTTATGGATACCGAGGGGTATAAGCCTCACTGAGGATAAAAGTGGCAATCTCCTAATCCTCACTGCCAACCTGAACGGCACCTTAAGCTTGTTTAAGATAGAAAAAGGGTAATGGGACACAGGATTTCCACCTGTGGTAACCATTCACCATTCAGCAGGGTGTAATGAAGGAAAAAGGGAGCGGTTCACTTTTGTTTGAAAGCTTGCGAAAAGAAAAGAGAGTTGAAATTGGAAATTCGAAATTAGAAATTAGGGAGAGAAATAAAAGCCCAATTTCTAATTTCCAATTTCAATTTTCTGTGGACGCTTACAAATAAATATCCGAAAGAAATCATA
>JBFMDD010000312.1:0-6837 GCA_040754115.1 bacterium | reverse complement strand
AAGAAGCTTTAGAAGGATTAAGAACCGCAGAAAAGAAAGAAATTTCTAGTGGTTCTGTTATTTTTCCAAAAAGCAATTTTACAGTATAAATGGCTAATGAACAATGGACAATAGTTCCAACTGGTGAGGTAACAGGTCTTCAAGGAGTGCCTGTTTCACAAGGCGGAACAGGAAAAACCTCTTGGACAAAATATTGTATTCCTTATCTTTCTGATACTACAATCTTTGGAGAAATTCCAATTGGAAGTGCTAATCAATATTTTAAGGTAAATGCAACTGCAACAGGGTATGAATTTGGAGAACCAACTCAAAATTTACTATCCGCATCTCATCCAGATACAATATCTGCTTCTTCTGTCTTGGGAGATTTGATTATTGGAAACGCTACTCCAAAATGGGAGAGATTAGCAGGGAATATCACTACGACAAGAAAATTTCTTTCTCAAACAGGAACTGGAACAATTTCTGCTGTTCCTGTTTGGAATGCTCTTGTTGATGGGGATATTCCAACAAATATTGTAAGAGATACACGGCAAATTCTTGTAGGAACAGGATTAACGGGAGGAGGGAATTTACAAGCTGATAGAACTATATCGCTTACTGTTCCTGTAGCAATAGCTAATGGAGGAACAGGTTTATCAGCTTTAGGAACTGCAAATCAGTTATTAGGAGTAAATACTGGAGCAACAGCTTTAGAATACAAGACCTTATCTGGAACAGCAAATCAAATCAATGTTACTCCCGCTGCTGGTTCCATTACGCTTTCTACTCCTCAGGATATTCATAGTGGAGCTTCACCAACCTTTGCTGGCTTAACCCTTTCAAGTCTTACGGCTGGCTCAATTTTATTTGCTGGCACAAATGGTATTCTTTCTCAAGATAATACTAATCTGTTTTGGGATAATACAAACAAAAGATTAGGTATGGGAACGACTACGCCTGATAGTATATTTGTAATAAAAACAAATCAAGTTCAAGCACGGATAAGAACGGATGTTTCTAGTGCAACTAATACTGTTGCAGGATTTTGGTGGGATGGAGATAACAGTAGAAGGGTCCTTTTTAATGCATTAGGGTCAGCGATAAGTTATACTTCAATGGGTAAATCTTGGAGTGGTAATGCTATTTTGGACAGCAGTTGGGGAACTGAATTGGGAATAAATATGGCTAATGTTGGAATAATTACATTTGGAACTAGTAATGTGGAACGGATGAGAATTGTTAGTAACGGTGATGTCGGCATCGGGACGACGAGTCCTAATTCAATTTTACATATCAATGGGTCAATTGCTACTGCTTATGCTCTAAAAACAGCAAATTATACAGTTTCTGGTTCTGATAGTATTATTACAGGTGATGCAACTTCAGCTAGTTTTACTATTACCTTACCTACTGCAGTAGGGATTACTGGAAGAAAATATAGTTTCATAAGAATAGATAACTCGCCTAATACAATCACCCTTGATGGCAATGGAACAGAAACAATCAATGGTGTAGAAACAAAGGTTTTATCTGCTCAATGGGCTAGATGTGAAATAATAAGCGATGGAAGTAATTGGATTATTATCGGAGAATAGGAGGTGAAAAATGAAGGTTTGTAAAGATAAAAAAGGATTTTTCATAAAAGAAATTACAAAAGAAAAGGTATCTTTGGGAAGTTTAATAGAAGAAAGACGGATATGGATAGAGCAAAAAAACAGACAGCAAAAAGAGTTACAAGAAAATATAGACGAGGCAAATAGAAAAATACAAGAACTTACAGATTTGATAGAACAAATAGAAAAATTATTGGCAGAAGAAACAGAAGAAATTAAACCAATAGAGATGGAAATTAAAGATGGAAATACAAAAGAAGCAATTGACCTTTAGAAAACTGAAAAATATAGAAAGCTCTTTAGCAAAAATAATCTTGCAAGAATTACCTTTTAAGTTATCTTATAGATTATCAAAATTAGCTAAATCGGTTAAACAAAATCTTGATGATTTATCGGAATTGCTTATTCCATTAGGTAAGAAATATGGAGATATAACCGAGCAAGGTATTTATGAAATCAGAAAAGACCCTGAAAATTTAGAGAAATATTATGCTGATTTAAACGAGGCTTTAAATATTGAAGTAGAAATAACTTATATTCCTGTTTCTTTACAGGAATTAGAAAATCTTAAATTGACACCTTTAGATTTGGCAAATTTAGATTGGTTAATAAAAGAAGATGGCGACAAATGTTCAGATATATCAAGCCCCGCCATTCAGGGGACTTAATGAAACTTCAAATATTCAAGAGGGAGAAAGTCCTTATTGTATAGGGGTATATAGTGATTTAGGGGCGATTAAGAAACAAAGTGGTTATGTAAAGAAATATACAAAAAATTTTGGCAATGCAATTCAAGGAATTTATGAGTATATCAAATCCTCTCTGGAGAAATGGCTGATTGTTGTTGCTGACAATAAAGTCTGGAAGAAAGCCCCTGCTGATACTGATTTCAGCCAATTAGAGATAGTAGAAGATACTTTGCTTTCTTGTTCAGGAAATAAAATTTATAAGCATCGGGGAATATCATCAGAAATAGATAGCTATTTTGAAGTTTCTGATACTACTACCCCAAATTTTACAGGACTGACTATTGCCAATAATAATCTTATCTCTTGCGATGACGCAGGGGATAAGATAAGGGTTCATTCGGGAATATCAGCGACAATAACTTCGTCTTTTGCCTCTCCTGCTTCAGACCCTTCTGGGCTTTATTACGATGGAACTGACCTCTGGAGCTGTGATAAAGGAACATCAAAGATTTATCATCATTCGGGAATATCAGCGACAATAACAGAAAATTTTGATAGTCCAGGTATTAATTCAACAGGTCTTTCTTGTGATAATGCGAAAAATCTTATTTCTGGTAATTATGAAAGATATGGAAGATTTATTTCCTCAGTAAAGACTGATTCAGCAGTTGATAAAACAGAACTTCAATTTCATAAATATCAAGATGAGATATATTTTATTTATGTAGAAGTAATTAGTGAAGTGCCTCAAATTAGGGTATCAAAAATGAATACAGATGATACAGCTTTTGCTATTATTCATACACAAACTAGTGCATATTATAAAAAAAGTCCTCAAATTATAGTTTATAACAATAAAGTTCATTGCACTTGGGCTGAAGATACTGGTAGTCCACCTACAGGTAATTATGTGCTTCACGGAGTTGTTGGAAATCTTGATGGAAGTAGTTTTGTAAATACACAATTAACTTTTGCAGGAAGTTTTGATTATGTTGAGTCTCCACAATTCCAAATATATGAAGGAAAGAAATATTATTTATGGATAACAAAACAAAGCACTTATAAACAAGTTGCTTTTGGATGGGCTAATCTTGATAATACAGATTTTAATTGTTGTCAACTAACAAATTCTTCTATTGATAAAACAAAAGCCCAATTTCAAATTTATAATAATAAAGTATATTATATATGGGTAGAGAATAATCATATTTATACGGGAGTATCACATTTAGATGGCACAGGATTTGCAGCAACGCAAAGAACGACAACAACTGCTACAAGAGATAATCCTCAATTATATGTGAAAGACAATAAAATACATTATGTATGGCAAGAAGATACTAATAAAATTGGTAGAGCCAAAATAAATATTGATGGAACAGAATGGATGACTATAACCGATACAGATACATCTTATACTGACTTATCTAATCCGCAATTATTGGTAGAAGATGTTATATATCATATATGGCAATATTACGATTCAAGCACAACTAAATGGAATTTAAAAGTTAAAACAATAAATATTGATTGGATATCAACATCTTCTACAGAAACTTCTATTTATAGAATACTTGACCTTAATGATAAGCCATATCCTCAATTTCAAATTGATACTACTGAAAATATAATCTATTATGCTTTTCAGCAAAAAAAAGAAACAACTTATTATCAAGTGGCTATGGCGAAAACAAATTTAGGAACTATTTTTGTCCATAAACAGAAAACCAGTTTAATAGACCGAAGTTATATAACCTCTGACAATATTGACGATATTTATTTTGATGGCACTAATCTTGTTTCTTGCGATAAAACTGCTAAAAAGATAACTATTTATGATGGAATAAGCAATGCAATTAAAAGCAGTTTCACAATATCTCACGAACCCTATGGATTATCTTTTGCTTCTATCACTAAAACAGCAAATCTTGATGTTGATAAATGCGATTTTGCAATCTTAAACGATACTTTAATAATAACTACAGGTAAAAAATGGCTATTAAGATGGACAGGAAGCGGTAATTTAATTTCAAATGTGCCGACAACCTCATTCCAACAATTTCCTGTCATAAAATATTGCAAAGTCTTCAAAAATGTTGTCATTGGAGTAGACATAAATAATCCTTCAAGGCTTAAATGGTGCTTCTGGAATATGTCAGATACTTGGTATGATAGTAGTTATATTGATATAGATAAGGATAACGGAGAGGTTATTAAGGGATTAAGCCTATTTAGGGACGATTTGATTGTTTTTAAAGAGAATTATCTTTATAAGATTTCTTATACAGGAGACGCTGAAATACCGTTTATTTATGACAAGATTGATAATATAGGAACTATTGGACATAAAACTATTGTCCTTGTTGAAGGCTTGCTTTATTTTATTGCAAAGGATGGGATATATATCTTTGATGGAGTTCTGTCAAAGAAGATATCCCTTTCAATTCCTAATACATTTGCTAGATTTTTATCGCAATATTACGATAAGATAGTAGCAATTGATATGAAGCCTTTACATCAAATCTGGTGGACAATTCCAGGGCCAGAAGTATCTGGAGATGCTACAATATTGATTTATGATTATCTTTTAAATTGCTTTTGGACATCTTGCCAAAAAGAAGCTGATTATTTTAATTATTTTGAATTTGTTAGTAATGAATATCTAGCAGGAGGGGCTAAATCTGCTAATGCTTATATTTATAAGTTAAATGAAGGGGATACCGCAGATGATAGTGCTTATCTTGCAGGGATATTTCATAGCAAACGATTAGATTTTGGGCTTCCAAGTAAATGGAAGCAGGTTAGAAAAATATCTCTTGATGTAAAAGCTTCTGGAAATTATAATTTAGGTATAGCTATAAAGGTTGATGATGGTTTATGGTCAACTGAAAAAACGATAGATTTGTTAAGTTCTCAAGAAAGAATAATAAGAGAGCTTCCGTATAATTTGGTAGGTAAAAGTTTTCAATTTAAATTTAGAAATTCTAATGCAAATCAACCTTTTATAGTTTATAATTGGGGAGTAGAATATCAAGTACTTCCCTGGGAAAGATAAGATGGCAATTGCAAAGATTTCAAATAAGGCAGTTCAAACAACAAAGACTTCGTATTTTAAAGAGAATGAATTGGAGTTATTCGCATTAGATATTTATAGACAACATAATAATTTAGTTGATAAAATCAATGAAGTTATTGGTAAAATCAATGAAGTTATTGATAAAGTCAATACTTTATAAGGAGGTAAATTAAGATGGCTTGGTGGGCACCTGTTTTGAAATATGGCTTGCCAATAGTGGCAAGTTATTTTGGAGGTAGAAAAGCACGACGACCAGATAGCGGTCTTCCTACGCCTACATTTACTATGCCTACAGAAAGGGCATATAGTCTTGGAGTTCCTGAAACAGAAAGAATTGGGCAAGAAAGGCTTTTACAGATGTTAAAGGGAGAATATACTCCTGCGCAGCAAAGGTATTTTACCGAAGGGATGAACCCTATAATTGCAAGATTAGCGGGAATGGGAGCATTAGGGGCAGGGGGAGGGGCTAATTTATTGGCAAGAACAGGGGCAGGAATGGTAATGGGATTGCAAGAACGAGCCCTTTCTGATTTGTTAGGACTTGGGGCAAGACAGAGGGGATATGAACAATGGGGACAAGAAATGGGACAAAGAAGATATTTAGGGGAAGCAGATATAGCAATGAAACGGTGGTTAGGAGAATTAGAAAGGCAAGCAAAAAAACAAGAAACAAAAGCTTCTTATTGGCAAACATTAGGGGGGTTAGCAGGAAGGTTATTACCTTATTTACTTGCAGGTAGAGGTAAAACAGCAACTCCTTCTGCAGGCAAAATTTTAGAAGAACCAACTTATATGGGATAATAAAATGAATGGCTATACTTTACCAGATTTATCAAAGCCTTTAGATTTTTCTGCTTTTTTGCCTAGTTTGGAAGAAATCCAAAGGGAGCAAGACATTTTAAATAAGCTATATCCACCTCGTAAGCCTACAACTATGGATTGGCTAGCTCCTTTAGTGATGATGGCAGGGGCAATTGGGGCAGGAGGGACAGAAAGCCCTTATGGAAGGGCAATGTTAGGGGGATTAGGTGGATATGCAGGAGAGTTAGAAAAAAGGCAAGAATTAGAAGAAAAAAGAAGAAAAGATTTTGAAGACCTTATTGAAAAATTAACAAGGGAAAAGATAGAGGCAGAAAAATATAGACGGCAAGAAGCATTACAAACTACAAGCTTATTGCAAAATATAGAAAAAGAGCGAATAAGAGGATTAGAAGCAGAAAGAGAATGGTATGAAAAGACATATCCTTCTGCAAAACAGCGTTTTGATATTCCTAGATACCAAGAAATATTAGAGGAACTTAATATTTCATTGCCAACAACTGAAGAAATAACTCAAAGAGTAATTGCGCCAGGGATTTCACCAACTCCAATTGATTGGGGAAGATTTAAAGGATTGCCCCCTACATTAGGAACAACAATTCCTGAATTGGTTGAGAAAAAGATAAGAAGAGTTCCTATATTGCCTGAAGAAGAACTT
>JBFMDD010000311.1:0-9923 GCA_040754115.1 bacterium | reverse complement strand
AGATAAGGGAGATATGGAGATTATAAATTTCCTGGATAATTGAGCAAAAGGTTATGGTTATGAAGTTGGTATGGAAGCCTGTCCTGGCGACAGGCCAGGGTTAGGTTAGGATGTTTGTGCAAAAAGACTCTCTTCTTTACCCCTAAACCAAACCAGCCTCCTAACCCTTTCACCAAAAACTCCTAAATATATTCCCTTATCTCCTTTATCTCCATATCTCCTTTTTTTTACACAGGTCTAAAATTATCTGCACAGGTCGAAAATTTTTATTGACATGAGATAAATTTTTTGGTAAAATAGTCCCATAATGAGCAAAAGTGGAGGTAACATCCATGAAGGTAACATCCAAAATGCCCAAAAATCAATTTCCTATCAGTTATAAAAAGGTAAGTATTGTAATTCCAGCTTATAATGAAGAAAAAGCAATTAGTTTAGATATTGATGATATTAAAGAAACAATGAATAAGACTGACTATGAATATGAAATAATAGTCGTAGATGATGGTTCAACTGATAATACCTTCAAGATTGCTAAGGAAAAGGGGACAAGGGTATTCCAACATAGAAAGAACAGAGGTGGGGGAGCGGCACGCGAAACAGGGATTAAAAATGCTAAATATGATATTATAGTCATTACTGATGCCGATAGAACATATCCTGTTAAGGATATTCCAAAATTATTAGAATTTATACCAGAATATGATATGGTAGTAGGTGCAAGGATTAAAGAAGCTGGTACATTACCTTTACTTCGTAGACCTACTAAATGGTTCATCCGCAAACTTGCTTGCTTTATTACAGGTGAGGAAATTCCTGATTTAAATTCTGGCTTACGAGCCTTTAAGAAGAAGATTGTTATGAAATTCTTTAATCTCCTACCTACTGGACATTCATGGGTTAGCACTATTACATTAGCTTTTTTAAGTAATGACTATTCAGTAAAATATATCCCGATTGATTATTATAAACGAAAAGGAAGCTCTTCATTTCATCCGATAAGAGATACCTGGGCGTATATGACATTAGTAGTACGCACAATAATGTTTTTTAACCCAATTAAATTTTTCTTCCCTATTACTATGATTATATTAGTATTTGGATTAACAAAATTTATCTATGACTGGCGCATACTACATGATGTAAAAGAATCTGATATTATGATTATTATGGTAGGATTTGTAGTAGGAGCGATTGGTGTATTAGGAGACCTAATAGTAAAAGAACATAAATATCAATATTGGGATATTGAGAGTGAAGAAGTAAAGGAAGATAAAGAGTGAGAATTTGTTTAGTAGGTCCTTCTTATCCTTTTCGGGGTGGGATTTCTCATTATACAACTTTATTGTTTAGAGATTTAAAAAAAAGGCATGAGGTTAAATTTTATGCCTTTAAGCGACAATATCCAAAATTTCTATTTCCAGGTAAGTTAGATAAAGACCCAAGTGATGTTACTATCAGAGAAGAAGGGGTAGAAAATATTTTGGATTCGATGAATCCAATAAGTTGGTGGGAAGTCTTCTGGAAGATAAGAAAGTACAAGCCAGATTTGTTGATTTTCCCATGGTGGGTTTCATTCTGGACACCTCAATTTTGGACAATCTCATTTTTAATAAAGCTACTCACTAGTACCGAAATTTTATTCCTTTGCCATAATGTAGTCCAACATGAATCAAAATGGATTGATAGATTGTGTACCAGATTAGTCCTCAAAAAAGGAGATTATTTTATCGTTCATTCCCAGGAGGACCTGGAAAATTTAAAGAAAATATTGCGTGGGGCAAAGGTTAAGAAGACATTTCATCCCACCTTTGAGGTGTTTAAGTGTGAAAGTATTGATAAGAAAGAAGCACAAAAGAAGCTGAAGATTGAAGGAAGGGTTCTGCTCTTTTTTGGTTTTGTCCGCCAGTATAAAGGGTTAAAATATTTGATAGAGGCATTACCCTTGATATTGGAGAAAATAGAACTTACTCTGTTAATAGTTGGTGAATTCTGGAAAGACAAAGAAGAATCCCTTGAGCGGATTAAAGAATTGGGTCTAACCGAGAAGGTGAGAGTTATTGATGAATACATTCCCAATGAAGCGGTTGGGCTTTATTTCTCAGCCTCTGATCTGTTGGTTCTTCCATATACTTCAGCTACTCAAAGTGGTATTGTTCAGATTGCTTATGGATTTAATAAGCCGGTGGTTGTTACTGAAGTTGGTGGTTTGCCAGAGGTAGTAGAACATGGTAAGACAGGTTTTGTGGTTAAACCACAAAATCCGAAAGCAATAGCAGAAGCGGTGATAAATTTTTATAAAGAGAAGAAGGAAAGTGAATTTGTAGCCAATATCGCTAAAATCAAGAACAAATTCTCCTGGCAGAAGATGGTGGAAGTAATTGAGAGCTTCAAAGAATAAAGTGAAGATATTAATAACTGGCGGCACAGGTTTTATCGGTAAGCATCTCGTAAAAACCCTATGTAAAAAGGAGCATACGGTTAAAGTTTTGGTCCGCAAGTCCAGCGATGTTTCATGGCTGAAAGAACTGAATGCTGAATTGGTTTATGGAGATATTCTGAATGAGGAATCTTTATTCAAAGCCTGTGAGGGGATAGAAGTTGTTTATCATTTATCAGCTAAGTTAGGCCAGTGGAGAGTTCAAGAAGAGGAGATATATCGGGTTAATGTAGAGGGAACAAAAAATTTATTAGATGCTTGTTTAAAAAATAGAATATCTCAGTTTGTATTTTGTAGCACACCAGGGGTTATCGGTAAAACAGGGGATAAAGCTGCTAAAGAGGACTTGCCCTATAATCCACCCTATATCTATGAGAAGACTAAGGTTGAAGCAGAAAAACTGGTGATAAAATATCACCGGGAAAAAGGTCTGCCGATAACCATTATCCGCCCGGATTTTGTCTACGGCCCCCATGATTTGAGAAGATTAAAGCTGTACCGGGCACTGAAAAACAACAAGTTCCTGATAGTTGGCAATGGCAAGGCATATTTACATCCAACTTATATTGATGATGTTATTCAAGGGTTTGAATTGGTAATGAATAACCCTAAGGCAAATGGGGAGATTTATAATATTGCTGGCCCCAGACCACTTACGGTAAATGAATATGTAGAGACGATTTGTGAGGTATTAAAGGTACGAGTACCGAGATTTAAAGTCCCTAAGATAGTGGCAAAGGGTGCAGCTCTTGTTTTGGAAGGGCTTTCATACTTCACAGGAAAAGAACCTTTTATTTCTCAAAGTAAAATTAACTTTTTAACTATCAGTCATGGTTCGGATATCTCTAAGGCAAAGACTCAACTTGGATATTCTCCTCAATTTGAGTTTAAAGAGGGGATAGAACGAACGATTAAGTGGTGTTATCAGTACAATCTGCTTTAATAAGAGGGAAAATATATGTCCAAAATTGCATATTTAAATAAAAAGTCAAATCTTTCTATAAAAGAAAAAACTAAAGAAATACTTAACTTATTGGGTGGACTTGATAAAATTATAAAATTAGGAGATTTGGTGCTTATAAAACCAAATTTTCTTGCCCCGTTCCCTCATGCAGTAACGGATTTTGAAATCTTAGAGGTTATTATTGAAGAGGTTAAACGATGTAGGGCAAAACCAGTAATAGGAGAATCCTCTGGGTTTGAATTTAATACTGAAAAGACCTTTGAAATTCTTGGGGCATATGAATTTGCTAAAAGGAATGAAATTGAATTAATCAATTTTGATAAAGTTAAATTTACTAAGGTTTCATTAAAAAATGGACTATTAAAGCAAATATCAATTCCCGAGATAGTCTTGCAGGCTGATATTTTAATCAATGTCCCCAAGCTAAAGAGACATAATGTAACTAATGTCACCATTGGGATGAAGAATCTATTTGGGCTCTTGCCTCGAGAAGATAGAAGGAAATTCCATGCTTTAGGTATTGTTGATAGTGGGATACTGGCACTAAATAAGCTTATACGATCAGATTTGGTAATAGTGGATGGTTTAACGGTTACCTCTAGAGCATTATTTGGTGTTAGCGAAGAAAGGGGAATTATAGTGGGTGGAACTGATATAGTTTCGGTAGATAAATTTTGTTGTACTTTACTTGGAATAGATTTTAGAAATGTTCGACATATTCAGAAGGCAATAAAAGAGAAGCTTGGACTGGAAGAGTATCAACTGGTGGGGGACACACCAGAAAGATTAGAGATTGAGAAAAAATCATTCTATAAAAAGATTTATAAATTGGTATATCAGACTATGCATATGCTTGACATATTCTATTCCTTCATCTCAAAGGGCAAATCACTTATTCCAATAATTCATTTTTATCTTGGGGTGCGTCCAAAACTGATTAAACAAAAATGTGATAAGTGTGGAAAGTGTGTAAATGTCTGTCCTGTAAATGCAATAAATATCCAAAAAGGGTATATTGATTCTAACCTTTGTATGCATATAAGGTGTTTGAAATGTGTGGATTTATGCCCAGCCAAAGCGATTGAATTAAGAGGCGAACGTTCAGTAATTCGGAGCGTTAAAAGGGAATAATTAAGAGGACGAGAGACTATCATTCTGGGAGGAAGATAAATGAGAGCGTTGATTACTGGTACAGCAGGTTTTATTGGCTCAAACTTAGCCATGAGTTTGGTAAATCAAAATTGGGAAGTGAGAGGGTTAATTTTAGAAGAAGAAAATCCTGCTTTCCTAAAAGAAGTAGGAGTTGATATTAGAAGGGGAGACCTGACTAAAAAAGAGACGCTGAAGGCTCTGGCTAAAGATATTGATGTTGTCTTTCATATTGCGGCTCAATTAGGTAAGGCTTCTGTCTCTTATCAAAGAACTTATGAGATTAATGTCAATGGTACCATAAATCTGATTTTGGAATGCTTAAATTCTAACATCCAACATTTTATCTACTGTAGTAGTAGGGGAGTAGGGGGGGTAAAGGAAACAGACCCTTATTCGCCTGATAAAAATTCGGCTTATGAGTTAACTAAATGTGAAGCTGAAAAGGCTACCTTGGAATATAGTTACAAAGAAGGACTGCCTTTGACTATTATCCGTCCTTGTTTTGTTTATGGACCAAGAGATTTACATAAATTAGAACTATTTCAAAGCATACAAAGAAAAAGATTCTTACTTGTGGGTGATGGTTCTGCCTTTTGGCATCCTACATTTATTGAAGACTTGCTACAAGGGTTTTTGTTGGCAGTTAATAAACCGCCAAAGGGAGAAATCTATAATATTGGAGGTCCAGATAAGGTCTCTATTTTAGAATGTTTAACTACCATTGCACAAGAGTTAGATGTGAGCATTCCAAGACTCAGAGTGCCAGTGAGTATTGCTTATGTATCTGCCTTTGGTTGCGAGTGGTTTTCTAACCTGACCAATAAAGAACCTTTTATAAGTAGAAGTAAGGTAAGAAGGTTAACAACTGATGACGATATGGATATCTCAAAGGCAAAGAGAGAATTAGGATATAAACCCCAGTTTGATTTTAAAGAAGGCGTCAAACGGACTGTTAAATGGTATAAAGAAAATGGCTTTTTATGAGGAGGAGACAAATTGAAAGCTCTATTGATTGTGCCACCATTAGCTAAAATTCAGTTAGGAATCAAGTATAAGCCAACTACGGCTCATGCCGGTTTAGCCTATTTGGCAGGAATGCTGCGTAAACATCAACATGAAGTGGCGGTTTTAGACTTGGCTCTTGAAACTCGACACGAAAGACTTCAGACTTGCCTGAATGAGATCAAGCCAGACTTAGTAGCAGTTACCTCTATGAGTTATCAACATAGAATTGCTTATGATCTGATTAAAGAACTTAAAACAATGGGAAACTATCAGGTGGCATTCGGCGGAATTCATGTCTCTGCTATAAGAGAAAAAGCATTAGAAGACACAGAAGCAGATTTTGCCATTTTAGGTGAAGGAGAGTATACCTTGCTTGAATTATGTAATGGAGTGGATTATAAAAATATTAAGGGACTTATCTGGAGAGATGGTGAAAAAATTGTGTCTAATGAGCCCAGAGAGTTAATTACTAATTTAGATGAAATACCTTTCCCAGCTTATGACCTGTTTAAAGTGGATGAATATACTGATCGAGTAATCCCTTTGGTGTCATCCAGAGGATGTCCATTTGGTTGTATATATTGTTCAGTTGATGTTGTTTTTGGCCGTAAATTCAGGGCTCGCAAGCCAGAAAATGTACTTGAGGAAATCCAAATGTGGTGTGAAAAAGGCTATCGGTATTTTCGTTTTAATGATGATTGCTTTACATTTGATGCTGAGCGGACTAATAAGATATGTGAAATGATTATTGAGCGTGAGCTTAAGATAGTCTGGGACCTTCAAAATGGTATCAGGGTGGATCGGGTAGATAAAGAACTACTTGTGAAGATGAAACAGGCAGGATGTAGACAGATAGGGTTTGGGGTTGAATCTGCGGATGAGGAAGTTCTGAAAAATCTACACAAAGGTATCACTATAGAACAAGTTACAAAAACAATCTATACTGCTCATGAGTTAGGATTTAATACCAATGCATTCTTTATGATTGGAGGTCCAGGAGATACCTTTGAGAAATTTAAAAAATCACTGAAATTTGCAAAATCACTACCGGTAAACGAATTTAGATTTATGATTACTACTCCATATCCAAGGACAAAGTTGTATGATTGGGTAGATAAAAATGCTCACTGGTTAATTAAAAGTGATGATTATCTGAATGAATGTTCTCCTTACAGAGGTAGTCCAATATTTGAGACTTCTGAGTTTCCTGGTAAAGAAGTAGAAAAGGCGTACAATATCGCTTATAAAGAAGTGATGAGAAAAATTGTAAAAAATGAACTTGGTAATTTATGGGGAAGCATTGCCTATCTATTCTGGTATAATCCGATAATTAGAAAGGTAGTTATGAAACCGGGGATAAAGCTATGGGAAATTATAAGAGGAAGACGGTCTCGACGGTTTAGTCTTAGAGAGGGAATAAAATAAGCAAAAAAAACACAGAGTACACAGAAAAAAAGAATAAAGGATAAAAACTCTGTGTTTCAAAATTTACCATTCCCAGTCTTGGGAAAGGTAACTAAAAAATGATGAAATGGATATTTACTCTATTTAGTAATCCAAAGTTTAAATTAACATATATCTTAATCTTATTAATAGCATGTGTCTATTATCTTTTTTTAAAGGCTGATAAGTTTTATGCATTAGCTAATAATGCGAATGTTAAAATAATAGGATTAGCTTTTATACTTATTTATCTTACTTTACTTTTGTATGCATTTATTTCATATTATATATATAAAAATTTGAATGTTTCTATCTCGTATTTACAGGCATTTAGAATAATGAGTTTTTCTAATCTTGGCAAGTATATTCCTGGCAAAATATGGGTTGCAGGAAATTATTTCCTTTTTTCACAGGAGGCAGGGATCAAAACAGCGAATATTGGTGTAAGTTTTGCCATTTTTACCTCTGTATTTGTAGGAATAGCTATTCTCTTTAGCATTCCAGTAATTTCTATATTATCACCATATTTAAAGTACTACATAATTATCCTTCCTATAATTCTTATTTTAGTTGCGCATCCAAAGGTGTTAAACTGGATATTTTCATTAATCTGGCAGATAGTTCAGAAATACAAGGGCAACTTCAAAGATATTAATCTCCAAATATTAAAAGAGATAAAATATCACTTTTATCTTAATGTTATTCTTATAATTTTCTTGTGGTGGTTAGTGACTGGGTTTACATTCTACCTTGTTACATACGCCTTTCAACCTATTGAAATTACAAATCTTCCTTTTTGCATAGCTGCTTTTGCTTTATCTGCCACCATTGGTTTCATTGCAATCTTTGTACCAGCAGGAATAGGGGTACGAGAGGGGATTGGGATTCTCCTTTTAAGTCAAATAGTTACTACAGAATGTGCTTTTTTGGCAATGCTTACCATGAGGTTAATAGGAGTAACTATTGATTTGTGTAATGGCTTAATTTCAGTTTTTTGTATTCACTCTTCAAATTCTCAGAACTGATTGGAAAACAAGAAGCTATAAAGGAGGGTAGAATTTTGAATTCTTTCAGTTATTTATTCGATCTCTTCCATAAGGTTTTAAACTATAAATTAGCCCGTCGTGGATTGGTGAAGCCAGCTAATCCTATAACATTGACTTTTTCTGTGACCAATATGTGTCAGTCAAAGTGTAAAACTTGCAAGATATGGGAGCTCTATTTAAATAAACCTGAATTAAAAGAAAAAGAGCTGAAACTGGATGAAATAGAGAAGATTTTTAAGAGTATGGGGCATATCTATTTTTTTAATATCAGCGGTGGTGAACCATTTTTACGCAAAGATTTACCTGATATTGTTGATTTAGCCTGTAAGTATCTGACTCCTGGTGTTATCCATACTCCTACTAATGCTATTTCACCTAAGTTGGTAGAAGAGGGTACTGTTGAAATCCTTGAACGAATGAAACAAAATAATCGCGATATTCCTTTTACTATTAAACCATCTTTTGATGGAGTAGGCGAAAAGCATGATGAAATTAGAGGAGTAAAAGGAAATTTTGAAAGAGTGTTAGAAACTTTAGAACGCCTAAAAAAACTACAGAAAAAGTATTCAAATCTACACGTGGGTATAGGCACAATTATCTCAACCTATAGTATTGACACTTTAAAGGAAACAGCCGACTATGCTGAAAGCTTGAATGTTGATAGTTACATTAATGAAATTGCAGAGCATCGCTCGGAACTCTTTAATCTAAACGACCCTATCACTCCCACTCCAGATGAATATGAGAAGGCAATGGAGTATTTTAAGGAAAAAACTCGCCATGAAATAAAAACTAAACGCCATTTAGCAGGTATAACCCAGTCTTTTCGCCTCCTTTATTATGATCTTGTAGTTAAGATAATGCGGGAAAAAAGACAGGTGTTGCCTTGTTTTGCCAGTATTTCTAATGTTCATCTCAGCCCTTATGGAGATTTATGGCCATGTTGTATTTTGGGTTATGACAAATCAATGGGAAATTTGCGAGAGGTGGAATATGATTTTAAAAGAATATGGTATTCCTCTCAAGCTAAAGAAGTAAGAGAATATATCAAAAAAGGTAACTGCTATTGCCCATTAGCCAATCAATTATATAATACTATCCTATGTAATTTCTGTAGTGTTATAAAAGTAATAGGTAATTTAATTAATATTCGATATCTAAAGAATTGAAAAATGGAAAATGTAAGTATTATTATCCCAGCATATAATGAAGAGAAAACTATTGGCAATTTAATTATTGATGAACTAAAAAACCAGATGAAGGAATATGAGTATGAAATAATTGTGGTTGATGACGGCTCTAAAGATAATACTGCTAAAGTTGTTGAACCTTTTACACTTACTCCTTAATTTTAAAACCAGCATAGGATGTATATCTTAACCCAAGTTCCACAGCAAATTGCTAATTTTGGGGTATATGAAGCTGTAAGTCCTTGAAAATCAAGGGAGTAATTTTTAAGATTCAAAAAAGTGTAGTAACAACTATTTTTAGTTTATGGCAAAAAAGTTCGACCTGTGAAATAGGTTTATACAAATATCCCCCAATTAGGGTGAGAAAGAGAATGAACAGATCGCTCCTCTGGAGCTAACCTGAATAAAGCTCCGTAGGAGGAGCAATCTGTTTGTAGTAATTTCGCAAAAGCAATATATTTGTAGCTCCGTAGGAGCGACCTGTTTTTAGTAGTAGAGTTTGAATATCTATGGTTATAGGAGGTTTCTTGCATTTTATTTAAACCTATTTCACAGGTCGAAATATTTTGAAAAACAGAAAAGATGTATTAAAGACTCTGATTTAATAATATCCGGGATACATGGTGATTTTGCTCCAGTGAATATTATAATTGATGGGGACAGGATAATATGTTCTGATTTTAATA
>JBFMDD010000310.1:0-6333 GCA_040754115.1 bacterium | reverse complement strand
CAGTATTCCAATATTCCATTATTAATATCCCCTTATCTCCTTAATCTCCCTATCTCCTTTTCTTACACCAAGTAGTGTGGTATAATTTTGTTTTCCCATGTCGACCTATTTCACAGGTCGAAATTTTTTATAGATAAAAGGTGATGGGTTATATACTGAATTAGATGAGGAAAATCAATGAGTTAGAAGTGTGAATCTATGTGCGAAGAATTTTCATTCTTCAGACCTGTAGATGTGCTGGTCTTCAGGGATTAGGGAGTCTGATAGTAAAGGTTGCCCCCTGACCAACCTTACTTTTCACCTCAATCTCTCCTTTGTGGGCATCAATGATGCGCTGGCAGATAGCTAATCCTAATCCTGTGCCCTTGCACTTTGTGGTAAAGAACGGGTCAAAGATACGCTTCAGGTCTTCCTTTGGTATTCCTACTCCGGTATCAGAGATGGCTATCTTAATCACCCCTTCTTCTAACCAACTTCTTACCTCTAACTTTGGGGCACCTGCTTTTACAGGTCGTCTAACCTCTTTCCCCATGGATTCTGATGCATTTTTAATAATATTAGTAAATACCTGTTTGAGTCGTTCTGGGTCAGCTTTTATTTGGGGCAGGTCAGGGTCAAGGTCTCTGCTTACTTCTATCCCAGACAATATTTCTTCAGGCAGCTCTTTTAGCGATTCTGCAAGAAGCTCATTTATTTCCACGCTCATTAGATTAAGCACTGGTTGTCTTGAGAAATTCAACAGGTCATTGATATAAGCAGTTGTCCTTTCTACGGCATTATTTAATATGTAGATATTCTTTTGGGCTTCTTCATCTTCAGGCAGGATTTTCTTCAAGTAATAAAGTCCTGCCTTGATTACAGACAATGGATTTTTTACTTCATGTGCGGCTTCTGTGGCAATCTGAGCGGCAGCGGCAAGTCTTTCTGATTGTATGAGCTTATCCTGGGTCTCTTTGAGTTCCTTAGTTCTTTCTTCTACCAGCTCTTTAAGGTGGTCACGGTATTTTTTCAATTCCTCCTCCATCTGCTTACGCTCAGTAATATCCCTTGCAATACCAACAAGCCCCATCATATTTCCCTTATCATCAAATTGCGGTACTTTTATAGCTTGAAACCAACGGGTTTTCCCACTCACATCAGTCATATGCTTGGTAATTTCTTTAAGTTTGCCAGTCTTGAATACTAACTGGTCATCTTCAACATTCTTTTTTGCCTCTTGTTGGTCAGGCATCAATTCATAATCATTCTTTCCAATCACTTCTTGGCGAGATAGCCCAAAAGCCTCTAATGCTTTATCATTTATTATAATATACCTACTTTCTAAGTCTTTAAAAAATATGGCATCATGGGCAGAGTCTACCATAAATTTATACCTTTTCAAGTCTGCTGTCCGCTCTGCAACCAACTCCTCAAGTTGTTCACGATACTTCTGTAATTCTTCTTCTGCCCGCTTGCGACTGGTGATGTCACGGACAATAGGTAGGTCAGCAGGCTTGCCGTGATATGTGGTGCTGGTGGCATTAATTTCAACTTCTACCTTGCTACCATCCTTATGCAAAAGAGCCGATTCGTATACAGGCGGTACAGCCTCTCCTGCCATACGGCACTTGTAAATGTCAAGTACCTCATCACGCACATCTGGATGGAGATATTTGGCAATGGATGTATTTATCATTTCTTCAACCGTGTAGCCCAGCATATCAGCCAGATGTTGATTAGCAAAGACAAATTTCCCATCTTGAAGAATGCAAATCCCATCATTTGCCCGTTCAACCAGGTCTCTGTATTTCTCCTCACTCTCACGCAGCGCATCCTCTATGAGTTTAGCGGCAATGCGATTTTTGGTAGCTGATAATTCTTTCCCAACTCTATAAGCAAAGATGTTATACAACTGTCTTTCTCTATCTCCTATCGGATTAGCCTGTTCCATAAATAAGAGTGTTTGTCCCTCAAAAACAAACTGAATTTGATTGGGTTTATTTTGTTTCATCCTGGTTGATATTTCATCAGGGTTTCTGAACCCATAGGAAATAATCACTTTTTCGCTACTAGTCAGGGCAAAATAATGCACACAGAACAACCTGATCGCCTTTTCCATTACCTCTTTACCAATCTCTTCCTGAGTATCTCGTGATGATATAGAAGATATCTCGTAAAGGATTGATAGTTCACTAATTAGTAAGTCATATTGTAATTTCCCCATTTTCTTAACTTACCTCCTGACATCACTTTTTGCTTCCTCCCACTACAATTGTGAAAGTTTTGTTATGAAACAAAGGAGTCCCAGCATAACTTCCCACCTCTCCAAATGTTAATGCTCCAAGTATAGGGATATCCTTTCCAATAGATTCTGTGATAATTTCCAATTCCTTCTCAAATTTTTTACCCATAAGCAAATAGCGGGAGATACAATCAAAACACAGTGCAAATTGTGGTTGTGATACTTTTTGAGCAGATGTTTTTGCTACCCAACCTGCTGCTTTAATTAAATTTGATACCTTACCTTCCATTATGTAACCAACTACATTTGGGGGAATCTCGGTTACGAAGTTAATGCTTTTATCAGGATTTACCGTTAGCGGGTCTCGAATAAGATAACTCCCCGAAATATTTGGGAATCCAAGCGGATATTTCATGCCGTATTCATGGAATTTATCCAGAGGAATTCCTCCCAGTCGTCTGGAATATGCGTCAAAAGCCCTTTCCCCATCGATTTCAATAACCTTCTTCCCATCCACATTCCCAATAATTAATGGTGCACCTATCGGATTCCAGCCGTGTCCGATAGCAGTCTGAATTGCAAGCCCATCTAAAAGAGCAACCGCTACCGCATCGGATTCCACACCTGCTTCTGTAAACTGATAAGTTTTAAAGAATCGAAGGTTATCCCCCGCACAACCGCCAATATATTTGAAATCAGGTCCCATACTGTCGTATAGTCTGTAAACCACTTCTGAAATATTTGCTCCAAAACCATCAGGCAAGACAAAAATTACTCCATTATCAATTCCACTGGCAAGCAAATCTTTAGCTGCTCGTTCTCCTACAGTCTGGGGAGCGTTGCTAAGTCCTTTTTGCAAGGAAGTTGCAACGCGCAACTCACTACCACTCAGTGTACACACTCCCACTCCCTGAGTGAGTACACCATCTGAAGTAATAACTCCTCCACAGCAGAATCCCACTATCCGTGAATCTCCTACAACTTCTTTAACCGAAGTAAAGACCGCTTCCTGGTCGTAAGAGTCTGTGGTAAACAGAAATGTCAGAGCAGGCTTGCCTGAAGATATTACCGCCTCTTTGGCAGCCTCTTCCCCCGCATGGTGCGAATTCTCAACCGTATTGTATGCAATTCCAACCTTCATAATATGTTTCCTCCTTTACAAGATACTTTTTACAATTATATTTTACTATCAATTCAGATTTATGTCAAGCTGTTTCTGGCAATATTGCCTTTTCATAAATAAGTTTATCTTTTTGGAAGCCTCAATTCGCTTATCTCATATCGCCATAACTTTCCTACCTACCTTAACTATTTCTCCAAATATTAAAACAGAAGATGAGATTAACAGAATGTATCCCCAGTCGGTTAATGAGATGGTTGTGGTATAGAATATTTCTCTTAAAGGAGTATAAATTATTAATATTTGCAAAGCAATTGAGCTTAAGATTGCCCATAATAACCACATATTTGAGAAAAAGCCTCTAAATGCAGATGTATGGTCACTTCTGCAGTTTATTACATTATACATTTGTAGCATCATTAAAGTTGTAAATGCCATCGTTCTTGCATAGACAAGATTTTCCTCTGGATTATAAAAATGAAATATCCCTAATGTTGAGAGCATCATTATTATGCCAATTATCACCATCCAGATAAACCGTCTTAATGAAACAATACTCTTTTCTTTCTTTCTTGGTTTCCTCTCCATTATGCCAATATCAGGAGGATCTACACCCAGAGCTAATGCTGGTAACCCATCTGTCATGAGATTTATCCATAAAATTTGAATAGCTAATAATGGCAATGGCATCCCAATCATTATTGCGGTGAATATTGTAAAAACCTCACCTAAATTAGAGCTTAATAGATATGATACGAATTTTTGGATATTGTCATATATAGTTCTGCCTTCTTCAACTGCACTGACTATTGAGGCGAAATTATCATCAGTTAAAATCATATCAGATGCCTCTTTTGCCACATCTGTCCCTGTTATACCCATTGCCACTCCAATATCTGCGTCTTTTAAAGCAGGGGCATCATTAACTCCGTCACCCGTCATTGCCACTACATGCCCATTTTTCTTTAAACTCTCGGTTATCTGGATTTTATGTTCTGGAGAAACTCTTGCATAGATACTCACTTCTTCAACTATTTTATGCAGGTCTTCAATTTCATCTAATTCTCTACCAGTTAGGGATTTACCTGTTATGCCTAATTCTCTGGCTATGGCTATGGCAGTTAGTTTATGGTCACCAGTTATCATCACAGGTTTTATACCTGCTGTCTTACATTTTTTTATTGCCTCTTTGACTTCTTCCCTTGGTGGGTCAATCATAGCTTGCAGACCAACAAAAATGAGGTTATCTTCGGTAGGCATTTTTGTTTCTGTTTCTTTAAATGCAAAACCTAAAACGCGTAAAGCATCTTGGGCAAAGGTCTCATTTGCTTTGTGGATTTTTTCTTTATCCTCACTTGTTAGCTCTCTTATTTTGTCATTGATGTAAATTTGGGTACATTTTTCAAGTATAATATCCGGAGCACCTTTTGTATAGGCAAATAGTTTATTGTCTATTGAGTGCAGCGTGGTCATCATTTTTCTTTTAGAATCAAATGGAATCTCTGCGATTCTTGGATATGTCTCCTCTAATTCTTCTTTTATTAACCCTGCTTTTGCTGCACTTACTATCAAACTGGCTTCTGTTGGGTCACCAATAACCTTCTCTCCATCAAGATTTGCATCGTTGCATAAAACACCTATTCTTAGCAATAACTCAAAATTCTCTGGAGGCTTAGAAAATGTTCCTTTTGTTGAGTAACCACTGCCTGTAACATTTATCACCTCATTATTTACGAATATTTTTCCCACAGTCATTTGATTATGGGTCAATGTGCCTGTTTTATCTGAGCAAATAACTGTGGTACACCCTAATGTTTCTACACTTGGCAGCTTCCTAATCAACGAGTTTTTCTTAATCATTCTCTGCACACCTAATGCCAGAGAGATAGTAACAATTGCTGGTAATCCTTCTGGAATAGCAGCTACGGCTAAGGCAATTGCTGCCATAAACATTTTTAGGTACTCGCCTGTTTTTATAGCTCCTGCAATAAATACTATGATGCATATCGCTATTGTCAACATACCCAGCCATTGACCTAATTGCTTAAGTTTAATCTGCAATGGGGTAAGTCCCTTTTCTACTTCCTGAATCATGGTGGCAATTTTGCCTATTTCAGTATTCATGCCTGTGTTGACAACCACTGCTCTACCACGGCCTTTTGTAATTATAGTAGATGAAAAAACCATGTTCTTTTGTTCTGATACAGGTGTTTTCTCTTTTAATAAATCAATATTTTTCTCAACAGGTGTTGATTCTCCGGTTAAAGATGCCTCTTGTGTCTGAATATTTATTGCCTCTATCAATCTTGCATCTGCTGGTATTTTATCGCCTTCTTCTAAAACTAAAATATCTCCAGGAACAACATCTTGTGCATCTATCTCATGTATTTTGCCATCCCTAATAACCTTTGCTTTTAAAGAGATAAGTTTTTTCAGTGCCTCTATACTTTTTTCTGCCCGATATTCTTGAATAAAACCCAGAATAGCATTTAATATCAGGATAACAGATATAACCACAGCGTCAAGGTATTCGTGAATCAATAGCGAAATGACAACTGCTGATATCAATATCCCAACAATAAAGCTTTTGAATTGGCTAATGAAAATTATAATGGGTTTGACTTTTTTAGTTTCTTTTAGTATGTTTGGACCATATTTTGATAGGCGGTTTTTAGCTTCTACATTAGATATGCCTTTTTTAGATGTATCAAATTCTCTAAATATAGCATCTAAATTTTTAGCGTAGGGTATTTGATAGGGAGTTACTTTTGGGAGGTTATTTACATTTTGCTCCATTGCGGAAAATATTTTACTATTAATTTTGGGCTATGTCAACAAAAAAATTGGGTGTATAAGTTTCGACCTGTGGAGAGCGTTGCGTAGGACTTAAGGCTATATCTATGGTCCCAGGCATTGCTTTACCTCATTTCTTGCCATCTTTTTGTTTCTGTTGACATTTTGGAGTCCCAAAAGACAACCCAGGGGGTCATTA
>JBFMDD010000309.1:0-4527 GCA_040754115.1 bacterium | reverse complement strand
TTTAAAGATGCTATTGTTAATTGTTTGGGGAAAACACACTCAATTTATAAACAAGAACTCAATTCATTATTAAGTCTTGAATTCCAAACATTCAAAGAATCACAATTTATCACCCTTTAAGGTATAAATAATAATTATGAGGAGGGAGGATAGAAATGATTAAAAAAATTATTTTAATTCTTTTATTAACAATAGAATTATCTATTAATGAAAGATTTGTTAAAGCTGGTATTTTATTGGAGTCCACTATGAACTTAGTCAATGTACAGCAAGGATTTGTTGCCTATGGAGACTATGATAATGACAATGATTTGGATTTAGTATTATGTGGGGATAAAGAAGCATACGACTATACTTCGAAGGTATATAGAAATGATGATGGTGTTTTAAACGAAGATACATCTCAAAATTTAATTCCTTTAGGATTATTAGGCTCTGCTACTTGGGGAGATTATGATAATGATGGTGATTTAGACTTGGCTATAACTGGCTATGGAGGTGAAAATATACATGAATACATGTGTAAACTATATCGTAATGATAATGGAATACTTAAAGAAGATACTTCTCAAGATCTACAGTATTCTGGAAGATGCATGTATGCAGATTATGATAATGATGGAGACTTAGACATCATTACCCTTGGAAGAATATATAGAAATGATAACGGTACATTTAATGAAGATCCAGGACAAGCTATACCGGGAGTAGAAAGAGGCTCTCTTATATGTGGAGATTATGATAATGATGGGGACTTAGATTTAGCTCTTTGTGGACTTATTGATTCTGAAAAAGTTTGCAAAATATATAGAAATGATAATAGTATTTTTTATGAAGATACTTCTCAAAATTTAGTCGGCGTACAAAATGGCTCTCTTGATTTTGGAGATTATGATAATGATGGGGACTTAGATTTAGTTTTAACCGGAGAGAGTAATTCAGCTTGGATTACTAAAATATATGATAATAATGGAGGAATTTTTGTTGAAAGCCAAAATCTATGGGGAGTAACATGGAGTGCTACTGCCTTTGGAGATTATGATAATGATGGAGACCTCGATTTGCTCTTGACAGGATGGTATTTCCCAATAGGTAATATTGCTGTAATATATCGAAATGATAACGGAATATTTATTCGAGACGAGAATCAGAATTTACAAGGAGTAAGTGTAGGCGCTGTTGCATGGGCAGATATAGATAATGATAATGACATAGACTTAATAATAACTGGAGATCCAGGATATGGAACTGTTTGTTCTAAAGTTTATCTTAATAATGAATCGGATACAGATGGTTTTAATAATCCCAATGTTCCAGCATTACCACCTACATCTGAATTTAATTCTTCTTATGAAAATGGTATTCTTACTTTAAGTTGGGGAAATGGTTCTGATGAAGAAACCTCTTCCCCAGGATTATATTACAATATACGAGTTGGAACTGTACCTGGAAGAGACAATATTGTTCCTTCAAAGTATGGTACACCTTTATTTGGTGTTTATTATGGATTAAAGTCAAAGACATTAAAGTTAAAAAACTTAAAAGGAGGAACTTATTATTGGAACGTACAATCTATTGATAGCAGTTTAACACCAGGTACGTGGTCCATAGAGCAACAGTTTACAATAGAAAGTTCAATTTCAATCATTCCAACCTATGGTCTCATAGGTACTATAATTACAGTTTCAGGAGAAGGATTTGGAGAGAAGGAATCAATCCAAATTGACTTTGGAACTACACTTACTATTACTACTGTTCCCACTGATTTATCAGGTAAATTTACTACTATATTTACTGTTGATACCCAATCTTATGGTACTACTTCAATTATTGCAACAAGCTTAAATACTGGTGAGAAAGCTACGGATTCTTTCTTTATCACTGGTGGAGGAATTTATCTTGTTACTCCTACCTTTGGTACAATTGGTACTAAAATTACAATTGCAGGTAATGGTTATGGTAGAACAGAGGACATAGTCATACATTTTGGTACTATTCGGGCTATTGCTATTTCTAGGGCAAGTGATGCTGGTACTTTCTCTGCTACCTTTACTTTTCCTTTAATGGTAAGAGGGACGAAGACTGTTACTGCAACTGGGCTTAAGACGCAAGTAGAAGCTACAGCCTTCTTTAATGTATTATGCAGTACACGATTAGAGATTAAGCCGGAGAGTAAAATCGTGACTAAAGGGGATGAGTTTGGTTTGGATATCTGGTTAAAGGATGTTGTGAATTTAGCCGGACTGGATGTCTTTCTTGAGTTTGACCATAATCGTTTAGAGGTATTAGATGATAATCCAGGAGAAGAGGGTATACAAATTACTCAAGGACCTTTTCCAGCAGAGGCATCATTACTTTATGCCGCTGCTACTAATACTAGCGGACAGATTGCCTATAGCCTGATTTTAGTTCCTGCCACTAATACTGCTACTGGCTCAGGGATATTAGCAAAGATTAGATTTAAGGCTAAAGCATCAGGGACTGCTACTATCTCCTTTGTCTTTGATAAACCTGATAACCGTTGGACGGTGGTTAAAGATAGTGATAATCAACCTATTCCAGTAGCTACCTATGGAGGTACTGTAACTATCTTCGAATATGGTAGTATGGAAGGATATGTCATCATTGAGCCACCAAAGGATACAGGCACTAATGCCGGCATTTCAATTACCCTGGTAGGCGTAGGAACAGCCAGTACCGGGATAGGCGGTTATTATACCTTTTTAGAGGTTATCCCAGGAACTTATACCTTGCAAGCCGATACATCAGGTGTATCTCCCGGGACCATTACCGGGATAGTAGTTTATCCTGGAACAAAGACGCAAGTCGCTACGCTTACCCTTTTAAATGGTGATTCAAATAATGATGGAGTAGTAGATATTGAGGATTTTATGGTCTTACGAAATGCCTATCTCTCGGTCATAGGGGATGGAAGGTGGAACGAGGAAGCTGATTATAATGGCGATGAGCGGATAAATATAGATGATGCCATGATTTTACGAAATAGTTTCTTTAAAACACAACCTTCACCTGCTCCTGCATCGCCAGCACCTGCTCCACCTGTTAAACTACCTGTAAAAACCGCTAAAACTAAACTTACATTTAACCCATCTGCAATTGATACATTTGTAGGGACTACATTTAGTGTTAAGGTACTGCTTGAAGATGTAGAGGATTTAGCTGCCTGCCAGGCACAATTGTCCTTTGACCCTAATTTATTAGAGGTAGTCAATATTACTCCTGGTCCTTTGACACTACCTGTGATTAAATCTCAATTTGGTTATGGTAGGATAGACTATGCCTCTGGGTTATTAGAAGGTTCAATGTCAGGAAGTGAGATTTTGGCTGAGATTGAATTTAAAGTAAAGAATCCAGGCATAACTTATCTCACTTTTGATTTTAATCCGACAACACATCGCATGACTAAGATGCTAAATATAAATAGCCAACCTATATTATTTGATGTCAATGAAGTTAAAGTAAAGGCTAAACCTATATCTACTTTAGACCATTTTGAATTTGATAATATTACCTCACCTAAAGCAGAAAATATACCATTTAATGTTAAGATAAAGGCGTTGGATGTAGGTAATAATTTAGTTGACTATAATGATACAGGGACTTTAACTCTACATAATATAGGAGGGACGATTACTCCCAGAGTAATTACCTTTGGTAGTGGGACATGGCAAGGAACAGTAGCTATTTCTGGCACAGGAACAACGGTATTTATCTGTGTTAGAAGTTCTGGTAAAGGAGGGACAAGTAGTCTCTTTGAGGTCAAGGCAATTAATGTTCCTAAAGAGTCTAATGAGGATATTGTGATTAAATCAGAAGATGAGAAGGCGATTGTAGTGATTGAAAAGGGTTCACCTAACCAGGATGCCTATGTAGAGGTAAAAAAGATTACCATTCCTCCTACCCCCTTACCTAATATACCTCAGGATTTAAGCCCAGTAGTAATTGAAATTAAGGTCATAACTGGTGAAGATTCTAAACTAGAGATTAAAGGAAGTATGACCCTGACTTACCTTGATGAGCAGGTAAAAGGATTAGATGAAAGCAGACTAAGAATATTCTACTATAATGGCTCTATCTGGAAATTAGCCTCTGCGGAGCAAGAGGTAGATATCATTAATAATAGAATCACAGCCTATAACATTACACATTTTTCTATTTATTCAATCGGAAGTCTTGTCGCCCCAAATTTATCCAATGTCCAGGTATATCCTAATCCGTATAAGCCAACAACTATACATGCAGGTAAATATGTTACATTTAAGAATTTAACATCATATTGGAACTTAAAGATATTTAATTTAGCAGGTGAACTGGTAGATGAAAAGACAGGTGATACCAATGAAGCACATTGGAACGGAAATAATCAATCAGGAAATCCATGTGCAAGTGGTGTATATATCTATCTTATCATCAATGATAGGAATGAGAAGGTGACAGGGAGGGTGGTGGTGATTAGGTAATTGGGTAATTAGGTAATTGGGTAATTAGGTAATTGGGTAATTAGGT
>JBFMDD010000308.1:0-2961 GCA_040754115.1 bacterium | reverse complement strand
TTGCTTCGCAACATTCTTCGAATTCAACTAATTTCAATTTATTTCTATCTTGCATTGTGTGATTTAACTCTCTTAAAAACTGATACATGAGTCTTTATTATTCTAACCATACAGCTCGAAAAAATTTGTAGTTAACATACATCCATTGTTAAAAACTCTACAAAAAAACCCAGCCTTGACATCATTAAAAGCAAGGCTGGGTTACAAAGGTAGTCAAAATGGATACCCATTGCTGTTTTAAAATCATGGGATAAATGTGATAGATTATTCCATAGAAATTATTGTTTGAAGCATCTGTTTAGCATAGTTATTTGTAGTATCCATTTTTATTGCCTTTTTATAATATTCAATAGCTTTATTATACATTTTCTTGCGTTGTGATATAATTCCAAGGTTAAAATATGCATTTGATAGATTCTTATACGCCTCTTGATAGGTTGGGTCTAATTTTAATGCCTTATTAAATTCTATAATTGCCTTATCAAATCTATATATGTTATTATAAAACGCTCCTCTGGCTAAAAACATAGATTTGACCTTATCTGAAACATACCGATGAGCTCTATATATAAATCTTACTTTAATTTGGTCTATTTCTTGTGATAATTTAGCCCGTGATAAGTTTTTCTTCATTACTCTATGAAAAAGTCCTTCTGGAATTAATGTACACTCCTCTTCAATCTTACTAACTTCTTCCTTAAGATATATATAAATGTTTAATTTTTCAAAGTTATTAAGTACAATATCCATATATTTATCAATTCTCACTGCCCCTAATTCGTTGCCAGTCATGTTTTTCTTTGGAATTTCATCATCAAAAACTAAATGTTTGCTTTTAAGTTTTTTTAAATACCAATTACAATGAAGAAAGAATCTTTCAAGGAAATCAACATCAACGCGTAAATTTTCTACATAACGAAGATACCATGGAGAAAATACAGCTATCGAGCCTACATCTACAAGTGAATTTTCACGCAAGGGTTTTAATACATTTACTCCATAATCATAAGCAGAGTAATTATGTCTTTGATTAGACTCTTCATAATGACTTACAAAAGGGATTATAGGAAGGAATAAAAAAGTTACACCTAATAAGTAAATTGTTACTTTTTTTCTTAGAATTAATAATAAATAAGAAATTCCTACTCCTGTATAAATGCTAAATATGGCAAAAGAAGGTATATAATAATCTTCAATATTGGGAATAGGATACTGAATAGCATAAAATAAATCAGTCAAGATTAATACACACATGAATAAGAAGATATTTATTCTATTTTTAATAATCACTAAAATGCCAATAATACCAAACCAGATAATGTACCATGTAAATTGATTTACAAAAAAACAGCTAATATGAGTATATCCTCGTCTAATAAATTCACTAATAGAAGCAATAGAATATAACTCTCTAAATTCTTTCCCAGTAATATATTCAATAAATCCTCCAAAGGTATCTGGTTCACCCCACATAATAGGGGGATTTTGAACTGCTCGAATAGGTAAATATAAGTATAAGAACAATGGTAAGATAAAGCAACAAAACATCTTCATAGTGGTAAGTGGTAAGTAATAAGTGGAAAGTGATTTTCTATGTTTCCATAAAACAGATAAGATGAAGAGAATACTTGCTGGGACTAAGTATATTGTTTGCATGTGATGGGTGAAGGATAAGCCGAGGGTGAAAGCGAAAAGATATAAAAGTTTATTATGTAACTGGGTAATTTGTTCTTTAGTTCTTTGGTTCTTCCCTTCTTTAGTTCCACGATTTACTTCTGCCACTGCTTCTTGCCACTTTAGTAAAATGAAGATTAGGAGTGTTGCAAACAAAGCATTGAATGTGTATTTTTCTGCTATTACTGCCTGTTCCCAGAAGGTAGTAGCAAAGGCAAGCATTAGTGCTCCAACTATCGCAGGGATGAGGAATGAGAAATGAAGGATGGATTTATTTTCCTCACTTCTCACTTCCAACTTCATACTTCCTACTTTTAAGATAATGAAGTACACCATTACACAAGCTAAGGAGGCACACAAAGCAGATGCAAGATTCATACGATAGGCAATGTTTCCAATCGGCAGGATGGTCATCCAGAGCTTACCAAGTAGGCAATAGAGCGGATAACCTGTGGAATGTGGAATGCCTAAAACATACGCCGCAGTTATCATATCTCCCGAATCATGCAATCCAATCGTAGGAGTAAGTGTATGCAAATAAACTGCCCAGCAGATAAAAAACACCAGTATTCCACCTGCATAATCTATTGGACTAAATGGTCCGAGAGCGATCGGTTCATCCTTTGGTATAAAAAACCCTGGAATTATAAAATTTACCTTCCTTTCCCTTTTTTTCTGCGCTTTTGTATCTGTTTTTTGGTGTCTGGTCTCTTTCCTGTGTTGTCTAAGTTTCTTACCCATTTTATCCCCTTATTAAAATTATAATCTTTTAATCTCTCTTTGTCAATATAAAAAAGCATATTCAGTAATGCCTCAATCGGGGGTAAAGAGAGTAAAATTGAGTGAAATTAGAAATTGGGGAGAGATGTGAATTCCTAATTTCAGCGTGAAGTGGACAGATCTGATGGTTTAATTATCTTCACATCTGATTTCGATTAATAAGTGCTATAGATGTTATAATAACTGTATAAAAACTCAGCTTTGGCCTTTAATAAAACCAAAGCTGGGTTAATTTACAAGGGTATGTAAGAAGATATGTAGAGAAGAATATTTTCTTCTGTTTTAAAATCATGGGGTAAATGTGAAGGTTTCGATGTCAGTGCTGAAATAATCAATGGTAATGGGACATGCTAATCTACCCCCTGCTTCATACTCTCCTTCAGGTTCACTACCCTTAAAGGTATAGCCAGGAAGTAAAGGTTTTACAACATCCAATTCTGGTCGTAAAGTAACATTGGGAATATTTAGAAGAGATTTTAACTTGTCATTTGGAAGTCTTAACCAACA
>JBFMDD010000307.1:0-2907 GCA_040754115.1 bacterium | reverse complement strand
TAGAAGAATACAGAAAGAAAAAAGGTCTTCCCTCCATTTCTTTGGCTTTAGAAGAAATTATTGAAAAACAATTAAAGGTAGAATAAATGGGAGCTGTAACTAAGAAAAAGGCAAGAGAAAATGCCTCAATTTTATCTATTTTTTATTCTTTTTTATTAATTTTATTTGTATTTTCCAATTTTACAAGCGCTCAAACAGTTAGTCATAATGCTAGTAAAATAAAATCTGGGCAGTTTGGTTCAGATTTTGGTGGTGGGAATTACAGCTTTCCCGATAGTTTGGCTGTAGGCAAGACAGGTCCCAATGCTGGTTTAGATGTTTCTGGAAATTTACTTGTCACATCTGCCAGTGAAAGTGAATTTTTAAGCGATGCTGGAGCTGACACATATTTATATATTATAGCAGACGGTCTCAATAATGCGGTGAAAATTGGAGGTTATGGTGGTGGTGGAACTGTTGATAGACCTTTAATATTGCAATATTCTGGTGGAAATGTTGGGGTCGGAACATTTACATCACCTAATGCTAAATTAGAAATTAATGGCGGTGCTAGCAATGGATTAAGCTTGAGTGCAAGCAATGATTTGTTTGTGAATGATAGTTCTGGTAATGTGGGTATCGGAACAGCAAATCCAGGAGCAAAATTAGAAGTTGGGGGAGAAACTAGAGTTGGATACTTGAATCTTACTGCAACAGGTGTAGAAGGTAATATAAGGAATGCTAATATGTTAATTGGTTATAATGACCTATTCTTGAGAGGAAGTTCTGGGGGCGCAGATGTTTATATCAATGATAATGGTGGTAATGTAGGTGTTGGAATGAGTTCACCTTCAGCTAAATTAGAAATTCAAGGCTCTGGTACTGGTGGGCTGTCATTAAATGCAAGTAATGATCTGTTTGTTAATGATAGTTCTGGTAATGTTGGTATTGGGATAGCAAATCCAACTCAAAAATTAGAAATCACTGGTAATCTAACTATAGGATCTGGGTCCACCACTGATGATGATTACATCTTTTTCGATGATGGAACAGTATATCTTAGCTGGGACCAAAATGATTACGCTCTTGAGGTTAACGAGGATTTTCAACTTAAAGAATATACACCTGTTATAGAATTCGAAGATACGACTGTAAATCAAGATGATTTTAATCTACAACTTGATGCCAATAAATTCCAAGTTATTCATGAAGATTCGGACATAGCATTGCTTACTTTTACTAATACTGGAAATGTTGGTGTTTGGTCTTCAAATCCACAAGCAAGATTAGAAATCAATGGCAGTGCTAGTAATGGATTAAGCTTGAATGTTAGTAATGATTTGTTTGTAAATGATAGTTCTGGTAATGTGGGTATCGGAACAGCAAACCTGGACGCAAAACTTGATCTTACTGCCTCTTCGACCGATCAAACCACACAATATCACGGTGTTGAATTTTCCACCACCAAAACCCCTGCCGCGACTGATGCGACTCCAAACAATGCCGGAATCTACAACATCCTTCATCTTAGCGGTAGCTCTAATATGACTGGTTCGGCCCGTGGTATCGCCAATGCTGCTTATAACGATGGCAGTGGCACTATAAACATTCTCTCAGGCATCGCCTCTTGGGTTGGCGCTTCAAGTACTGGTAATATCACTACTGCTAACAGTATTTATTTAGGAACCTATGGCTCGGGTACTGGCATTATCTCTACCTATAATGCCATCGATATTGGTGATATTGGTGGAGCCAACACTCCGACCACCATGACAGGTATCAATATTGCCGCCTCAACCGGTAGTGTGGGTACTAGCAAATATGGACTTTACATCAACAACATCGCCGGAGCTTCCACAAACAACTATGCTATTGTCACTAATGCTGGAAATATTGTTTTTAATGAAGGTGGGGATGCCAGTACTGATTTTCGAGTTGAGGGATATACTGATGCGAATTTACTCTTTGTCGATGCTTCGACGAATAGTGTTGGTATTGGAACGGCAAGTCCACAAAGTGCTCTTCATGTGCAAGACGGTTATTACGCACAATTCGAAAACTTCAATGCAGGTGCCCCCCCGGCTGGAGATTGTGATGCTGATACAGAAAGAGGCAGATTGGCTATAGACACAACTAGTAACCGTCTATTTGTTTGCATGGGAGCTACACGTGGCTGGGATTATGTATGGTTAAATGATTAATATCTTGTAGGCTTTCATTTACTTGGTTCAAAGCCCATTCTTAACCAATCTATTTCGCCTATTAAAATTTTCGGTCTATTTTTTAGTAGTTCAATTATTTTTCCAACTATTTCTTCGGATTTTTTGTTCGTAGTATCTATCTCATAAAATTTTTTATTCAACTTCAAGACTTCAGATGTTATAACTCCCAATATCTCAGTATCCACGTTTTCTTTTACTTTGAAAGGATTTTTTGGATATTTTTTCTTCAGTCTTTTTTCTAAAATTTTCGGGTTACATCTCAATATTATTACAGTGTCTACTTTAAACTCATGAGAGAAATGACCATCTAATACTATATCGTTCTTCATCTTGTCGATTTCTTTAGATATTTTTTTCACATCTACAATCTTCGACTTTAATTTTTTATCATATCCAATATAAGCATTTAAGTTTTCAGCCAATTCGTTGATATTCATATATTTGTATTTGAGTCTTTTGGCTAGCAGTTTAGAAACAGTTGTCTTGCCAACACATGGCACTCCAGTTATAGCTATCTTCATTACAATCATATAAAAATTTCATTATAAATTATTAAAATGTAAAAGGTATAGTGATACTATGGAATTCCAAATATGGACAGAAAAATACAGACCAAAAAAACTTGATGATATAATAAATCAGACTCATGTTGTAGAAAGATTAAAAGCATTCGTTAAAGATAAAAACGTACCCCATTGTCTTCTGG
>JBFMDD010000306.1:0-6393 GCA_040754115.1 bacterium | reverse complement strand
AATAGAGTTCTGAAAAAGTATTTATTTGGTCCTTGCGAGGAGCAAAGTGACAAATCAGCTGTTTTATTCTATTTCGTAGAAGGCTTAATAACCGTTTAAAGTAGATTCTCGGATAAAAATAAGGTTCAAGGATCGAGGAGCAAGGTAGAGTAATCTTGTTCCTTGTACCTTGATCCTTGTTCCTTCGGTGGGGGTAAAAAGAAAATTGTCTGTTTGAGAAAGCTAATAAAAGCAACACTCAATTTTATCCGAGAGTGTTCTTAAAGAAAAGGGAGGTGCGGGGAAGAGGTATAAATATTTTAGTTCAAACAAAAAGAGGGGTTAGAATTTCATACTAATGGAAATGCGGTGGGTATCACCTAATTTGCCATAGGGTGCAAAACCGTAATCTATCTCATAATTCATGATTTTAAGTCCTGCACCACCTGAAAATCCAGAACCAATATCCAAATCCGTGCGATACCCAACTCGTAATGCAAAGGCATCTATTAACCAATATTCTAATCCAAGCCGTAAATTTACATCATTGTCAATAGGTTTGTTTACATCAAGTGCAATTAGTAGATGTTCATCAAGTAGTTTTACAGAAGCTCCACCCTTTAGATTCATTGGTAAATCAGATTTATCTTGAATAAATTTTAGTCCGGAGCCTAAGTTTTGTAGGCATAACCCAAATGATAGGTTATCAATTGGTGTTTTGTAAAAAGTGCCTAAATCAAAGGCGAGGGTAGTGGCATCTTCAGATTCTATCTTTTCATAGATAATCTTAAGATTTGTCCCAATTGAAAGGCTATCACTCAAGGGATGGGCATAAGAGAAGGTAAGCCAAGAGTCCCAAGCAGTAAAATCCCCTGCTTTTTCATAGCCACCTCCTTGTGAAAATCTACTTCCTTGCATATCGCCCATATGGAAATAAACCAGACTTCCACCAATTATTCCTCCCCACCATACCTTCTGAGCATAACCTAAGTACTCATATTTTATAGATTGAAACCATTGATTATGCATAGCAGTTAAGGATATAGTGCCTATTTGTACTAATCCTGCAGGATTATAATTGATGGTATTGGCATCATCTCCTGCACCGACAAATGCCCCTCCCATAGCTGCCTGCCTTGCTCCAACATCTAATTTTAAGAAATTAGCAGAGGTAATTCCTGTATACTTATCCTGTGCATAGACAGGTAAAGTAATATATAGTAGTGCTATGAATAACCCTATCACTTTTATTGCTAACATTTGCATTCTGTTTTCTGTCTTCTGTTTTCTGTCTTCTGTCATCTTATTACTCCTAATTTCCCCACTAATGATGCTCCTGCACTATCCTTAGCTACATAAATATAAATCCCACTTCCAACTAATCTGCCATAATCATTTTTTAAATCCCACTTCCAGCCACTATTGTCTATCTCCGAGTCTTTAGATTCTCTTACCAATTCCCCAGCAATAGTATATATTTCTACCTTACTTACCCCTTCAAAAACAATATAATCATGACCACTTACTCCCAGTTCACCATTATACTTATCTCCATCATTATCCTTAAATGGATTTGGGTAGAGTTTAAATGTAGTAGCATATAGTCCAATTCTAAATACTGAGAAATGATTTATCTGAGCAGTAACCCAATTATTAACTACATCTACAGATTGCTTTCCTTCCACCAATATCCATTTATTCTCGCGTAACTCAAATATTCGTAATGAAATCTCGCTCTCGTAAGAACCTAAATCAGTATAGTCAATAGTAATTTTAGCATCTGTTTGAGGTGCAGGTTGTTTTGTATCATCAGGTAACCAGGTAGCAGTAATTTTTCTTACAGTATTATTTAAAGAGGCTAAGGTGTTCATTGGTGGAATACCTTTGGGATTTTTTTCAACAGTTATAAGTACATCAAAATCATTGGAAAAAGGCTCAAGAATCTCAATGGTAGTAGGTGAAAATGATAAGGTGGTCGTTGTTCCTCTACGAACTATTGCAGATGAGATAGAGGAGTTATCTACATTAAATGATAGAGATGTACCGGATGTGCCGTATTCTATATCATAAGGGGTAATTTTAATCATATAATCAGCAGATTGATTCTTTTCATCTACTGAAGAGAGCCAGGTTAATTTTGCTCCTGTTCCAGGGGTTACATCTGTAATATTACCAACTACCGTAGCAGTTGCCCATGTATTTCCTTTAGACCCACCTTGATATTCAACAAAAACCCTGCATGAATCATTATCTGCATCTTGTAGGTCATATGAGATTTCTACCTGCCCAAATTTACCAGTAGGGTTACAAACCACACTGCTTACCATAGGCAAATTATTGTCATTTCTTAAATAAAAACTTACCGTAGCAGTAGCACCATTTAATTCTCCATCATTTGGAATGAATCTAAGTTGAACAGATTGGTTATTTGCATCTGGTAAATCTTCTTTAGAAAACCAGGTAAATGTCTGGTCTATTCCTTCTGGTGCAGATTCTAAGTCAGTTTTAGGAGTGCCAGTAGCTGAATACCAATTTTCTAAGTCTGTAGAAAACTCTACTTTTATATTACAGGTATTCCATTGACCATCTTGTAGGATATAGGTTATAGTAACACTACCAACCTGTGTAGATTGAGTCCCTTTAGGATTAGTAATAGATACTTGCGGTGGTGTATTCATAGCTACTTCAGTTAAGTGGTATAAAAATATATACCCTGCCTTACTACCGACTATCAGGTCAATATCATCTCCCTCACGGTTTAATACACAAGGTCTTGAATTGGCATCAACCTTAATATCCTCTTCTTCAAGTTTAAGTTTAACACCGGTACTGAATGAAGGCGTCCCTTCTGTACCAATATTTTTGTAATGGAATACATAGCCATCTCTATTACCAATAATCAAGTCATCTTTATAGTCTTTATCCCAATCAATCATATAAGGAGTAGCATCATTACCTACATATAAATCACTATTTGCCTGAATTTTAATCCCTGTGGATAATAAAGGTGAGGTATCTGGTTTAGGAGAGACATTCTTATTCAAATAAAGCCATCCATTACCGTTTTTATCTCCTACAATTAAGTCCTTATAACCATCTCTATTCCAATCTACTACTACCGGGACAGCATTTCCTGGTACTTTAAGCTCAACCCCATCTGTACCAATTTTAATCCTTTTGCCTTGAGCTAAGATCTGATAAGAACCCGTATTCTCAAAAAATGTTACATATCCTTCACTATCCCCGACTAATAAATCTTTGTCTCCATCGCTATCCCAATCATATACAAATGGGCTTGAATAATAATTGTTTACTTTAAGTAAGTCTCCTCCTTCTACTTGCAATTCATACGCTACTTCAAACTCTGGAGATTCATCTGTCCCTATATTTTGGCAAAAATACACATACCCATCTTCACCACCTATTAGCAGGTCTCGTCTATCATCTTTATCCCAATTTGCTACAATTGGGGTAGAATAGGAATCCAGATTAAGGTCCGCACCATTAAGTTTTATTCTTTTCCATTCAGGTGGGTTATCATTATTAACCTCAAATTCACCAGTTTCACCTGGAGTTCCTTCTACTTTCCCATCATGTGGAATAATTTTTATTATTATTCTTTTATTATCATTACCTAAGTTTTTGAAGGAATCCCAGACAAAACTATGCCTTATTCCATCTTTAGATGAGTTTAAATTTGATATTCCATCTCCAGCATTAGCCGCGGTAGTGGTAGCCCATGTATTGCCAAAATCCGTAGAGTATTTTACAACAATCGAGCAGACATCTTGCTCATCGTCCTTCAGGATATAATTAATTGTTACATTATTACTTTGTGTTCCAACAGGTGTGATAGGGATTGCTTTTGGCAGTGAGTTTTCTATGGTACCAGTATAAAGGTTAATATATCCATTTTCCTCTCCTACTATTAAATCATATATATTATCTTCATTCCAATCAACAACTACTGGTGTAGCATAACCTGAAGAGACATGCAATGGAGTAGAATTCGCCTGAACTTGAAAATAGTAAGGTTGCTCGGTAGTAAATACAGGACTTTCATCCTCTCCAATATTCAAATATACTTTTAAATATCCCCCATCATTTCCAATAACTAAATCTTTCTTACCATCATCATTAAAATCCACTACAAACGGTTTAGCATTCTTACCGACATAGATATCATTTCCACTTGCCTTGATTCGTTGAGATGAGGCAAATATAGGTTTTCTTTCAGTTCCAGAGTTTAGAAACAGATTTACATAACCATATATTTCTCCCACCAGTATGTCCATATTTCCGTCATTATTCCAATCACATATTATAGGTGTAGCATCGTAAGTTACTTTTAGTGCCTCATTCGTGCCTGTGCCAGTGGTCGCTTTCGTTCCTGGTTTAAAAATTGGTGAATCATCAGTCCCAGCATTAATAAATATATATATGGAACCTGAGTAATTTCCTACAATCAAGTCTTTATTTTTATCACCATTCCAGTCATAAACATACGGGCTGGCATTATAACCACCCTCTACCCTAAGGTCTGTAATTGTGCCATTAGCATCTACTTGAAATGTATAGGCATCGGTAAATACAGGGCTTTTATTTTCTCCACTGTTTAGATAAAGTTTTACATAACCCGATCCATCCCCAACAATCATATCCTTTTTCCCATCATTATTAAAATCTATTATCGCAGGAATAATTCTACTTCCTGCATCAAGCTCTGTGGGATTACCTGCTATCTTAGATGGTGGTAAAAGTTTAGGTATTTCATTGCTATTATTTATAAAGAGATTTAAAGAGCCATCTTTTTCTCCAACTAATAAATCTATATCTCCATCATTATCCCAATTGACAACAGAAGGAGCGGCATTAAATCCTACATCTATATCCTTACCATCGGTTGTTTGAAGTTTTGTACCAATAGTAAAAGCAGGTGTTCCATCTTCGGGTAGCGGCTTACTTAAAAACACATATACCTCCCCGTCACTGTTACCAACAACTAAATCCTTATTCCCCTTCCCATCCCAGTTGATTACATAAGGTATAGCATCATTTCCTACATCTAAAGCTATTGAACCCGTCCCTAAAACCTGGTAACCCTGATTAAATACAGGATTGCTATCAGTACCTCCATTTAAATATACCCAGATATTACCATTTGCATCACCAATAATAAGGTCTTTTTTATTATCATCATTCCAATCGTAAACACACGGTGCAGCATTATTACCCTCCACTTTAATAATTGCCTTACCATCATATAGTACTGGTGTACTGTTAAATACAGGAGTAATTTCTTTACTTAAATATAGCCATACTTGCCCGCTTGCATCTCCAACAATTAAATCTATATAATATTGTTCATCCCAATTAACTACAAATGGTGCAGCTCTTCCAGAAACTTTTAGTTCACTCCCTTCAATTAAAACTTTACTACCTACATCAAACTGAGGGTATTCATTTGAAAAAACATTCCTAAATACCCTTACATTTCCATTCTCATCACCAATAATCAAGTCTTTCAAATCATCGTAAGTCCAATCTGCCACTACAGGTACTGCATGAGAAGGTACTTTAAGCAGGTGTGATTGTGTTCTTGTCCCTTCACCAAATTTAAGTGTACCTGCATAAGTACAAGTAACAGTAAAAACACACAATAATATTGTAGCTAAGATAAATCTTTTCACTTTATTCCCTCTGAAAATCTATATTTATTCTCCTATATGTATTTATCGGCTTTTATCTTTAATTTCTTTAGGAGAGGTGGAGATGTTTGTCTCTCCCCCTCTCTCCTAAAAAAACTGGGAGTATGAAATTATACCTTAAAAGCCATAATAAAGCTCTGATAATTTCGCCTCCCAGCTTTTTCCACAATACATTATATTTTTACCAGAACACTATACTTTTACGAAGATGGTGAGATTCTGGCTTCTATCTTTTCTAATATCTTTGTTTGGTTAAGAATCATTTGAGCTAAAGTAGAAAAGCCTTTTTCGATTATCTTTACTATTTCTTTCTGCCCCTCCTCAATCCTTACTAATCCCTCCTCAATCCTTACTGATCCTTCTTCAATTCTTACAAATGCCTGCATCATCCATTTCTGTAGTTTACCATTAGCTCTCCAGATGTAAGTAAAGAGTATCCCCAAAGCAGCCAAACTTAATCCTAATATCTCCATTTTCATCTACCTCTTGACAAGATTATACAATAAATTTTATACTATGTCAATCAAAAAAGTTTGACTTTTTTGATTAAATTATGTATAATGGCAATACTGGTTACTTTGTAACCGTTCAGGCTATATATCAAAAGTGTAAGAAAGGGGATAAGGAAGATAGGGAGATGATAAAATGATGGAATAATGGAATGGTGGAATGATGGGGTAATGGTATCCATCAATATTCCATTATT
>JBFMDD010000305.1:0-6587 GCA_040754115.1 bacterium | reverse complement strand
TATCTCTTTTCTATCCGTTATCTAATTCCCTTCATCTTATCCTTAATTCTCTCCCAAATTTATCAAAATAGCCTTCTTTTTCACCTCCCTCTCCCCTTTTTACTCCGCTACTTGCCGATTTCAGGTTAAAACCTATGCTAAACTTAACTCTTTTGCACGGTTAGCAGCAGTAGTGACTGCCTGGATGAATGCTGCACGAACCCCTTTTTCTTCTAACACATTTAGTCCAGCAATGGTAGCTCCACCAGGTGAAGTAACTTTATCTCGTAAGATAGCAGGATGTTCATTCGTCTCTTTTAGCATTTTAACCGCACCTTCTACTGTCTCAATAGATAGAGTTAAAGATATATCTCGAGGCAACCCAAGAAATACACCTGCATCTGTCAAAACGTCAACAATAGTAAAGATATATGCAGGACCACAACCAGATAGCGCAGTAACAGCATCCATCAAATTCTCTTTGACCATTACCACCTTACCTACCGCTTCAAATATAGCCTTTGCTAACTCCAAATCCTCAGCGTGGGCATACATTCCACTACAAATACCCGCCATACCATGCCCAACTAAAGCAGGTGTATTTGGCATCACACGGATTACTGGTATCCCCTTTGCTATTTTAGATTCAATAAATTTAGTAGTAATTCCAGCGGCAATGGAGATAATCTTCTGGGAAGGTTTCAGGATACCAGAGATTTCCGTTAAGACATTTCCCATCACCTGCGGCTTGATTGATAAGATAATTATATCTGCTTCTCTGATTCCTTCCTTATTATCACTTACCCCTTTTACCCCTAATTCTTCATTAAAAAACTTAAGCCTTTTCAACTCTACATCAGTGACTAAAAGATTATCTTTCTCGATCAAATCAGCCTTTAATATTCCCCTTACTAATGCATCAGCCATATTCCCTGCGCCAATAAAAACTAATTTTTTGCCCTTAAGTGCCATAGATATTGACCTCCTTTTTGAAGCAATCGATATGTTCAATTGTTGATTATACTGTAAATATTGCCCTTCCAATCCGAATCATATTTGAGCCTTCTTCTATTGCCACTTCAAAATCATTACTCATCCCCATTGATAAATATTTCATTTGTACATTTTCAATCTTTTGGCGGGCAATTTTATCCATTAATTTAGCCAGTTCCATAAAGTATGGACGCACATCTTCTGATTTCGAGACTAAAGGTGCTATGGTCATTAATCCCTTAATTCTTATATTTTTAAATTTAGCTATTTGCTGAATTATTCCTATAGTCGAAGAAGGTGAAACTCCAAATTTACTCTCCTCACCTGATACATTTACTTGAATTAGAATATCTATCATTTTATTAACTTGTCCTGCTCGTTTATCAATCTCATCAGCCAGTTCTATCCGATCAACTGATTGAATCATATCAAAAATTGCAATTGCATCCCTAACTTTATTTCTCTGAAGATGGCCAACGAGATGCCATTTAACATCATAGGTTTTTAATTGTGAAAATTTACTCTTTGCCTCTTGTACTCGATTCTCACCAATTATATTAATTCCTGCATTGATAGCTTCTCTGATTTGATTTATATCCACTAATTTTGTTACTGCTACTAATTCAATCTCATCAGGATTTCTTGCTACCTTTTGTGCAGCCTCTTTTATCCGATTCTGTAGGTTTTCTAAATTTTCTTTAACTGACATAATTTTTAAATTTATTACACTTTTGTTGGGACGGGTCATTCTATCGTTTTGCTATGATTTTCTCTCCCTAATTTCCAATTTCTAATTTCAATCTGCAAGCTTTCAAACAAAAGTGAACCGTCCACTTTTGTTTACTTCTTAGCCTTAAAAGCTAAATAAATACCTATTATTCCAAAGATAATATTAGCTATCCAGGCAGAAAAAGCAGGTGGTAATTTCTCTGCCATTCCTAATGCCCTTCCTATGCCTATTGCCTCCCAGTAAAGGAAACTGATAAGAATACTCACTCCAAAACTTGCTGCCTTTCCTCCTTTTGCTCTTTGCAGAGCTAAACTGGTGCCAATTAATGCAATAATCAGGTTTGCAAAAGGAAAAGAAATCTTTAGATGCAGGTCAACTAATTTATCATTAAATTTACTGCCACTTGCCTGAAGTAGTTTAATATATGTAGTTAAGTCTTTTATGCTCATTTCGTTAGAATCCTGGTTTTGCGTCTGGCTAATCATCCATATCTGCTGTGGAGACCACATATGTATCTCCTTCTTTTTAAACTGTTCTTCCTTTACAATTAGGCCTTGCTGATTGAACTTACGGCAAATACCTTCTTCAAACTGCCAAACATCATTTATCCAGTATGCTCTTTTAGCATCTATCCGAAGAGAAGGACTTCCATCAGGGTAGCGGTCTTTAATTTCTATTCCTTCCAGTAGCCCTTTTTCTTTATCTAATAATTTAATAATTACAAACCATCCTTTATCACTTTGAAAAGAGAGATTTTCTATTTTGTATGAAATATTCTGACGATATATCCTTTGTGATTTTATCTTCAACCATCGTTTATTAGCCTCAGGAACAACAAACTCATTCCAGCCAATGCTTAAGAAACTAATTACCAGAGCAGACAACAAAATGGGTAGAATGAGACGATATAAATTTATTCCTGAAGACTTCATAGCAATAATTTCATTATGATGTGCAAGAGTCCCTAATGAAAACAAACAGGCTAATAACACTGCTACCGGGGTAACTAATATCAATGTAAAAGGTACTTGATAGAGGAAATACTCTATAATTATTAAAGGAGGAAGGTGATTTTCTATCAACAATCCTGTTCGTCTAAAGAGATGAGTAATGATGATTAAGCCGGTAAAAAAGATAAGGCTCATAACAAAGGGTTTCCAAAAAGCCCGTAAGATATAAAAATTAAGAATTCGCATAACTGAAATTATAATACCTTTTCAGACTAATGTCAATAAAAAATATGGATTAAAGATGGCACGAAACCCAATGCCCATCCTTAACTTTGTGATATGCAGGTTCTTCCTTACTACAAATATCCTTTGCCTGTCCACATCTATTGTAAAACCTACAGCCCTCCACAGAATTAAGTAAGTTTATAGGCTCAGATGGGATTGAAGACAATTTTTTCTTCTCACCAGATATACTTGGATAAGATGATAGTAATCCTTGAGTATAAGGATGTAGCGGGGTCTTAAAAAGGGTTTTTGTATCAGCGTATTCCATTAGTTGTCCTCCATACATTACTCCAATGTGATTACAGGTCTCTGCTATGACCGCAATATCATGTGATATGTAAATAAGGGTCATATTAAGTCTATGTTGAATTTTTACTATTTCCCTTATTATCTGGTCCTGAACAATGACATCTAATGCAGTGGTTGGCTCATCTGCAATAATAATATCTGGATTGCACGATAGAGCCATTGCAATTATTGCCCGCTGTCTCATCCCACCACTATATTCATGTGGGTAATTTTTTGCCCACTGGTAATCCATACCTACTAATTGATATAATTCCTTTACCCTTGCTTGTGCATCCTTTTTACTAATTGATTCATGTGCTCTAATTGCCTCTATTATTTGTTTTTCTACTCGATATACTGGATTTAGAGCATTCATTGCTGCCTGAAATACCATTGCAATACTTCTTGAGCGTATCTTTTGCATCTGTTTTTCTGTCTTAGGGATGAGGTCTTCACCATTAAATAGTATTTGTCCACAGACTATTTCTGCATTGTTAGGCAGGAGCTTCATAATTGTCATAGCCACAGATGTCTTTCCACAGCCAGATTCACCTACCAATCCAAGCGACTCGCCTTTTTTTAGCCCAAAAGATACTCCATCTATCGCTTTAACATAACCTTTGGATGTTTTATAATACATCTTTAAATCTTTAATTTCAAGTATATTCATCTTTCTATTATCCTTACTTTAGTTAAACGCTACCATCAACATAATATATCATAACTTATGACAAAATACAAGAAAAATATTGCAAATTTTCTTGCAAATGTTTGTTGACATAAAACAGTAAAGTTATTAACCACAACTTGTCATAAAGTCCTCTAATTCGTTATAGGAGTTATCAGTATTTATGGGACGGTTCACTTTTGTTTGAAAGCTTGCGGATAGAAAAGAGAGTTGAAATTGGGAATTAGAAATTAGGGAGAGAAGTAAAAACCCAATTTCTAATTTCCAATTTCAATTTTCTGTGGACGCTTACAAATAAATATCCGAAAGAAATCATAGGGAAAAACGATAAAATGAACCATCCCGTATTTATCCATTCTAAGTAAAGTTTTGACTAATAACTGCGTGTTCCTCCAAAGTTTGTTGACAAGAAGTTGAATATATGTTACAATGAACAATAAACAGGTTTCCTACTTCCTACTTTCTCTTATTCAGAAGAAGTGTTATATTCACGGTGAGTGGGCACAAATAGTATGGAATTGACTTAAGGAAAGATTCTCTCTACTCACTACTCTCTACTTCATACTTCAAAAGAAAGTAACCGTTCAGGATTCCCGGTTCAAGGTTTAGGGTTGGGGGTGTGCTCCTGAGTTGATTTGATTAGCTGTTTGTCAGGATTTGATATTTTTAAAGCATTTATACTCAACACCGTTACAAATTGCGATTTTAGAAACGGCTCACTTTAGCGTGAAAGCTTGCGGTTAAAAAATGGATATGAAATTAGAAATTGGGGAAAGAAGTGAAGACCTAATGCTTTTATCAACAGAGCCACAGGCAGGGAATTAGTATGTTAATCCAGGGCAATCAATTCAGACTGTAATAGATGCGGCAAATGCGGGGGACAATATTTATGTTGCCGATGGAAGTGACAACGAGGTGCTATATCTCAACAAAAGGATTGACCTGGTTGGAATAAAATGATAAAATATAACAAAGTAAAGTTTGGAGGTGAACAGATGTTGCATAATACAATTAAAGTTTATATTGAAAAGGGTGAAAAGTACTGGGTTGCTCAATGTATAGAGATTGATGTAGTAACCCAGGGCAAGACAGTAGAAGAAACAATTAAAAATTTAAAGGAGGCGGTTAGTCTCCATTTGGAAGGAGAAGATTTGAGTGAATACAACCTTTCGCCTAACCCCTCTTTGCTTATAACTATGGAGGATGAGTATGCGATGGCAAGATAGACTTCCTGTGGTTTCGGGAGAACAGGTAATCAAAGCATTAGAAAAATTTGAATATAAACTAATTCACCAAAAGGGAAGCCATGTTAAAATGAGAAAGTTTTATGAAAACCAAAAACATACATTGACCATTCCCAAACATAAAGAATTAGATAGAGGTACCCTTTCTACAATCATTAACAAGGTAGGTTTATATATTGATAAAGACAAATTTCTGGAGATGTTGAAAAGATAAATTCCTCAAGACCTAACTGTGATATGAAAGGTTTAATGGGAGACAAAAAAGAGGTCTAAATGGGATGAAGAAAATCTTGAGATTTCTGATTTTGGGGATGCTTTTATCAACAGAGCCACAGGCAGGGAATTAGTATGTTAATCCAGGGCAATCAATTCAGACTGTAATAGATGCGGCAAATGCGGGGGACAATATTTATGTTGCCGATGGAAGTGACAACGAGGTGCTATATCTCAACAAAAGGATTGACCTGGTTGGAATAAAATGATAAAATATCTTCAAAGAAATATTTATGGAGGTGAGTTTATAATGGGAATTAGAAGTGTTGAAGCAATAAATCCATTAGAAAGAGAATTTCCACTTATTTTGGAGAAGGGTTGCCCTAAAGCTTTTGTTGTAGATGTAAAGGCGTTTCAAATGCTCAAGATACTCATAGATAATCTTCTTAATCAACAACAAGAACCAGAGGATGTTTTACTATCAACCTCTAAAGCATTCCAAAGGCTTTTAAATTCTGTTGAAAAAGAAGATAGTAAGCCATCTTTGGATTGGAGAAAAGAGCTTTATGAGATTTGAGATTCGGTTTTCAAAACCATTTAAGCGTAGTCTTCACCATCTGGAACAGAAATATTGGCACATTCGGTCTGATTTGGAATCAGCAATTGAAGTGCTGTTAATTTACCCTGATTTGGGAAAAGTGATACCTAATACGCAGGGAGTGCGAAAACTTCGTGTTGCCAGCAGCGATATGGCTAAAGGTAAGCGTGGAGGCTTTCGTTTATTGTATTTACTTGATAGGGAAAAAGTTGTATTACTTTGTTATTTGTTTATGCTAAGCCAGAGAAAAAAGACATAAGCCCAAAAGAGATTGAGTCAGTTATAGAAGAAGCCTTGCTGTGATAGGGAAGGTTTAAGAGGATATAAAAAAGAGGTCTAAACGGAATGAGGAAAATCTTGAGATTTCTGATTTTGGGGATAATTCGTAACCGTTCAGGCTATATATCAAAAGTGTAAGAGTGCCTTAAAGGGGATAAGGAAGATAGGGAGATGATAAAATGATGGAATAATGGAATGGTGGAATGATGGGGTAATGGTATCCATCAATATTCCATCATTCCAATATTCCATTATTAATATCTCCCTTATCCTCATAATCTCCATATCTTTTCTTACACTACCTGAACGGTTACGATAATTCTAATAACAGAGGCACAGG
>JBFMDD010000304.1:0-5882 GCA_040754115.1 bacterium | reverse complement strand
ATTCCAAAAAAATTAACACTAAATCAACCAAAATGAAGAATTTTGGGGGAAAGGGGGAAGTTTTATTATTTGAATCCCACTTAATCCTCTATTCTTCGTCGGAAGATAAGTTGGGGAATTTCTGTTTTATATTTTTTATCAGACCAAGTAGAAAGTTCAACACCCCACGCTGATTCAATTCGGCCAATGACTTACGACAACTGCCTTCCTGCCAGCCTCCCCTCGACGAGCCCTAATCCAACCACTCGGATACTCGCCATGACAGAGCACGCCACGAAATCTCCATCTCCAATTCTACTCCCACTTGAACCCGATTTAATATATCTTGCGAAAATCCTGACCACATATCTTCATGTGGTCTATTATAACACTAATATACCCACGGAGTTAAGTGTGTTTTATGATCAGGCTTCAGCGGACGGGATGCTTCGGTCGGCTTTAGCCGACATTCAACCCACCTGCTTTAGCTGGTGGTAGTTGAGTTGACATTAACGAATTTGCAGAATGGCGATTTTACTACCTTACCTTTAGGTTACGAATTAAAAAAAAGACAAAAAAGACAAAAAAACTACTACTACTTACTTTTTGGTAGTAGAATTAATGGGTACCAAAGAGATAGAGAGTTTTCTTGTGCTTTAGTTTCATTTGACATTAACGAATTTGCAGAATGGCGATTTTACTACCCTTAGGTTAAGGATACTACAAAAAAATAAGTAATAATAGTATTAGTACTGAATTTTATAAAAAATCAAATTTCAAAGTTCATTCTTCTTACTTCTAAATAGCAGATATTTACCTCTATCCTTTCCAATTTACTTTATCGCTTATTTTAAAACTTACAAAGAACATACTCTCTAAACATCCTATCAGGAAAGGCATAAAATCCTCTTTTTTCTTTTATTAATAATCCCTTCTCAACTAATCTGTTAAGGTATTTATTGACTGCTTCCTTTGAGAATTTATTTATCTTTTCTGTTACAACCTTACTCTCAACTGGTTTATATTCTTCAGAAACAACTTTTAAAACTTCTGCTTCTGAAGGACTGGCATCCTCATAGAGATAATCTAATAAGATTTCCCCAAGCTGATTTATTGCCAACATAAGAGAGACTTCCCAAATTTCATCAGTCACTTTTCCTTCAATTTGATTATCATAAAGAAAAGTACACAAAATCTGTAATTCAAAAGGATGTCCTTCTGTATACTCCCATATCTTACTTTTAACTGAGTCATTAAAAGTTACACCGGTAGACTCAAGAGTCTTGTCTAAAACTTCTAATGTCTCGGTAAGGTTTAGACGATTTAATCTCATAGTAGGAATGAAATATCGTCCAATAGGATGATGTTTCTTTAAAAATTGTGACCAACCTTCAGGAGTGCTTGCTAAAATAAAAAGAAAACCTGTATCTTTGAGAATAATATCATCACTTAAAACATTCTTAAGAATAGTCAAATAACCAGAAATAGGTTTATAGTTCTGGACATCATCTAAAAGAATAACTACAACATCTGTCTCTTTTTTTACTGCATACCATAATCTTTCCAAAGCATCAAGTAAAAGAACTTGTGGGTCTCCTTTGATATCATTCTTTTCAGGTAATTGAACTCCACCGCCAATAACAGGAATACTAATTCCTATCCCCCTAAGATATTCCATGAAGTTCTTCAATAATTCATATTTTACAGGTAGATTTTTAGGAATTTGAGAAATTAAATGTTTTGTAGCTGATATAAATCCATCAGGTTCAGTCTCTTGAAATTCTCGGATAGGGAGATATGAAGTCAAAATTTTATTTGTTTGAGCAATCTTTTTAAACTCTTTTAATAAAGAAGTCTTACCAATACCCCATTCTCATAAGATAAGAAAATGGTTGTATTTTTTAATTTGAGTGCTTCATTTAACTTGCGTTCAAAGATTTCAATTTCTTTTTTCCGTCCAATAAAAACCCGTGGTTCCATTCCAGACTTTGGAGTAAATGGATTTGGAAAGATTGAATTTATCATTATAGTCTCATATCCTTATCTTATAAATTTCAACTACTATGAAAATATAAAAAATTACCCTACAACTATATTCACCAATTTCTTTGGTACTAAGATAACTTTTTTAACCTGTTTATCTCTAATTTTATCTTCAACCTCTTTTAGTGCCAGATTTTTTATTTCATCTTCTTTACAATCAACTGGTGTGAGGATTCTACCTCTTAATTTACCATTGACTTGAATTGGGATTATAATCTCTTCTTCTTTTATTGCCTCTTTATCATATCTAGGCCATGGATTATCAAAAATACTTGACTTTTTACCTAAAACTTGCCATAATTCCTCTGCAAGGTGAGGTGCCATAGGTGAAAGTAAAAGGATAACTGTTTCTAATACTTCCTTAAGTACCAGAAGGCTATCTTCATCATCTCTGAACTTATATTTATAAATTTCATTGACCAATTCCATAATAGCGGCAATGGCGGTATTAAAATGAAACTCCTGTTCTATATCCTCAGTTACCCTTTTTATTGTCTTATGCGTAAAGGCATGTAACTTTTTATCTTCTATACTCTGTCTTCTGTCATCTGTCATTTGTATTTTTCTTATCTTTTCTGCATATTGACGGACAATTCTATATACCCGATTTAAGAATTTCCATGCCCCTTCTACTCCTTGGTCACTCCATTCTAAATCTTTTTCTGGAGGTGAGGCAAAAAGAATAAATATCCTGACTGTATCAGCACCATATTTTGTGATGATGTCATTTGGGTCAACCACATTCCCTTTCGATTTAGACATTTTAGCACCATCTTTGATTACCATCCCTTGTGTCAGTAGATTTTTAAAAGGTTCTTTTACCTCCATTAGTCCTAAATCTGCCATTACCTTTGTAAAAAATCTTGCATAAAGTAGATGCAAAATAGCATGCTCAATCCCACCAATGTACTGGTCAACTGGTAACCAATAGTTTGCCTCATTAAGCGCAACAGGGTTATTTTCTTCTTTTGGACTTAGGTATCGTGCAAAATACCATGATGAATCAACAAATGTATCCATCGTATCTGTTTCACGCTTAGCTTTATTTCCACAATTAGGGCAGTTGGTATTGACAAAATCAAGTATATCAGCAAGAGTTTGTCCTTTTTGAATATCAACATCCTCAGGGAGTCTTATGGGTAGGTCTTTGTAAAGAACAGGTACTTTCCCACAATTAGAGCAATAGATAATCGGGATAGGTGTCCCCCAATAGCGTTGTCTTGATACCAGCCAATCCTTTAGTCTATAATTAATAGTTCTTCTACCAATTCCCTCTTTTTCCATCCATAAAGAGATAGCTTCTATTGCCTCTTTGCTTGACATATTATCAAATTGAGCAGAGTTAACAAGGATTCCTTCGTCTTCAAACGCCTCTTTCATTGTATCTTCGGAAAGTGTTTCTTCTTTTGATTGAATAACCAATCGTCTTGGTAGCTCATATTTAATAGCAAACTCAAAATCCCGTTGGTCATGAGCAGGTACTGACATAATTGCTCCGGTGCCATATTCCATTAAGACATAATTGGCTACCCAGATAGGTACTTTTTCATTATTAACCGGATTAATTGCATAGTGGCCAGTAAAGATACCCTCTTTTTCAATATTTTCCATCTCCCCTCTTATTTTATGTTGCGCAATGAATTCATTTATTTTATCTTTGTCTTGAGAGTCTTTAATAAACTTTTCTACTAAAGGGTACTCAGGAGCTAAAACAACATAAGTAGCTCCAAAGATAGTATCTGCTCGCGTAGTAAACACCTTTATAATTTCACCACTATCCTCTACCCTAAAATCAATTTCTGTCCCAAAGCTTTTACCAATCCAATTAATTTGCATAGTGAGAACTTTTTGTGGCCAATTTTCAAGGAGTTTTTGTTCTTCTAATAACCTATCCGCATAATCAGTAATTTTAAAAAACCACTGTTCTAATTTCTTACTTTTAACAATAGACGAACAGCGCCAACATAATCCATCCTCTACCTGTTCATTAGCTAATACCGTCTGGCATTTTTCACACCAGTTAACATCTGCTTCCTTTTTATATACCAACCCTTTTTCATAAAATTTTAAGAATAACCATTGATTCCACTTATAATAATCTTGAGAGCAAGTAGCAATTTCCCGACTCCAATCATAAGAAAGTCCAATCTTTTTCAACTGGGACTTCATATATTCAATATTTTGAAGAGTCCATTTTGCAGGATGTATTCCTTTTTCTAAAGCGGCATTTTCTGCTGGCAGACCAAATGCATCCCAACCCATCGGATGCAGAACCTCATATCCACACATTCTCTTAAATCTGGCAACCACATCACCAATTACATAATTGCGCACATGCCCCATATGGATATTTCCCGAAGGATATGGAAACATCTCAAGACAATAATACTTAGGCTTTTTTTTATCTGAGGTTGTCTTAAATATCTCTTTTCCTTCCCAGAAATTCTGCCATTTTGCCTCTATATCTTCAAAAGGATACCTCTCCTTATTCAATTTGTATCACTCCGGTTAATTTAGCGGATTAGGACATGAAGATTACTCTCCATTTAATTCCTAATTCTATAGTCTCTAATTCGTCTAATTCGTGAAATTCGTGGTATAAATTTATCGGTAACCGTTCAGGCTATATATCAAAAGTGTAAGAAAGGGGATAAGGAAGATAGGGAGATGATAAAATGATGGAATAATGGAATGGTGGAATGATGGGGTAATGGTATCCATCAATATTCCAGTATTCCATCATTCCAATATTCCATTATTAATATCTCCCTTATCCCCATAATCTCCATATCTTTTCTTACACTACCTGAACGGTTACATTTATCGTTTAGAGTACTGGAATCTGCGTCTTCTACCATAAAGTCCGTATTTTTTTCGTTCATGCATTCGTGGGTCTCGTGTTAAAAATCCATTTTGTTTAAGTATTGTTCGCAATTCTGCATTAGCATTTACAAGAGCTCTTGCTATTCCATGACGAATAGCCTCTGCCTGACTAGAAACACCACCACCTTCTACTTTAGATAAGATATCATACTTATTTATAGTAGAAGTAGCTATTAATGGCTGTCGTATGATTGGTTCAAAGGTTAAGATTCTACCACCAAAGTAGTCTTTAATATCCTTTTTATTGACAATCATTTTCCCCTCTCCAGGAATAAGTTTTACCCTTGCAACTGCCCTTTTTCTTCTACCAGTCCCGTAGTATTGAATTGTAGCCAATTTTTATAAACCCCCTTTATTTTTGGTAATTGGTTAAATGGTAACTGGTTAAATAATTACCAATTTCTAACATTTCTGGTTGTTGAGCTTGATGTGGATGTGTATTACCTTGATATATCTGTAATTTTTTAAGCATTTTCCTTGCTAATACACCTTTAGGTAACATCCTTTTTACTGCTAATTCAATTACCTTTTCTGGCTTTTTAGCCAGTAGTTTATTGTATCCTATCCTCTTCAAATGCCCTACATAACCAGTGTCATGATAATAGATTTTTTGTTCTTTTTTCTTACCAGTCAAATTGATCTTTTCGGCATTAATGACCACTACATGGTCACCCGTATCTACATGTGGAGTATATATTGGTTTATGCTTTCCTCGCAAGATATGAGCTATGCGACTTGCCAATCGACCTAATATTTGGTCAGTAGCATCTACTACATACCATTTTTTTTGTACATCTTCCTTCTTAGCAAAGTAAGTATTCATTTTCTTCCCTCCTAAATTGCAAGAACGCTCTCGGATAAAATTGAGCGTTGATTTTATTAGCCTTTCCGAGCAGATAATTCCTTCTTCACCCCCACCGAAGGAACAAGGATCAAGGTGCAAGGAACAAGGTTACTCTACCTTGCTCCTTTCTCCT
>JBFMDD010000303.1:0-6978 GCA_040754115.1 bacterium | reverse complement strand
AAAAGCTGATGGCTGAAAGCTGACACCTGAACGCTTACCATATTTATTTCCCACTTTTAGATTATTTAGCAATTTTTGATAATTCAGGTATAAAACCAATGATAATTTATGAAAAAGAGGGAAAAAATGAAAATATTATTGACAAAGAATTATTTCAGGATATAAAAGGGGAGGTTGGTTTGTGATGAAAAAAAAGAAAACATTGACCCCAATAGGAAGAAAAGCAGAGAAAGCAATGAAGGATGCGGTTAAAAAGGTTATTGCCGAGCATAAAATGAAGAACTTGCCAGTGGTAATATGGGAGAATGGAAAGGTTGTGACAGTCCAAGCGGATAAGATTTCTGTAATACAGTAATTCCATCTTCCAGATTGATTCAGGGAAACAGCAAGCAGGATGCTTCTAATACCCAGCAGGCAAAGGTCGAAGAATACGAGCGTCAGATTGACCTGATGGTTTATCAATTATATGCTTAACTGAAGAGGTATCCACGAATGGACACGAATAAACACGAATGGGAGAAGGTGTTTAATATTCGTGTGCATTCGTGGATAAAAAAGGAGAAGATAATGAATAAAGAAGAATTAGTTTTAACTCATTTCGATAAACAGGGACATCCTAAAATGGTTGATGTCCATCAGAAAGATGTTACTTCACGAATTGCTATTGCTCGGGCAAAGGTTTTAATGAAAAAAGAGACCATTGAGCTTATCCGGAATAAAAAGATAGCAAAAGGAGATGTCTTAAGTGTGGCTACCACTGCGGCTATCCTGGCGGCTAAAAGAACATCTGAATTAATCCCCATGTGCCATCCTTTGATGATAGAATCCGCCAATGTTGACTTTAAGTTAAATGAGAATGATATAGAGATAGAGGCACAAGTTAGCGTATCAGCTAAAACAGGTGTGGAAATGGAGGCGTTAATGGCTGTTTCAATAGCCGCTTTAACCATTTATGATATGTGTAAATCAGTTGATAGAGGAATGACTATCTCGGAGATACAATTGATAAAAAAAGCAGGTGGTAAAAGCGGCAGCTGGGAGAGGAAAGATGAAAGAAAAAATAGTTGTATTAGTTGCACATGATGCTAAGAAAAAGGATTTAATAGAGTGGGTAGAATTTAATAAAGGAACACTTGAAAAATTTGACTTATATGCTACTAAAACTACTGGAGAGAAGATAATAAATGATGTTGGGCTAAAGGTAAATTTATTAAAAAGTGGTCCTTTAGGTGGCGATTCACAAATAGGCACACTGATTGTTGAGGGGAAAGTAAACATTCTTATATTTTTCTGGGACCCCCTAACTCCACAGCCACACGATGTAGATGTAAAGGCATTACTTCGATTAGCAGTCCTTTATAATATTCCCATCGCCTGCAATCGAGTAACTGCTGATTACATTATTTCTTCTCCACTATTCCTCTGATGCACTAACTTTGTCTAATAACTCCTCTGCATGTTTTAATGATGTATCGGAGACCTCATGCCCATCTAAAAGGTGGGCTAATTCCTTTATGCGTGATGTTCTATCCAACTTATTTACCAGCGTTTGTGTTTTATCTCCTATTACTTTCTTTTCTACATGCAGGTGATTTTGGGCATAGGCGGCTATTTGAGGTAGGTGAGTAATACAAATTACCTGCCGACTATTACTGATATGTTTTAATTTTGCACCTACTTTTTGCCCTATTTTCCCCCCAATTCCTGTATCTATCTCATCAAAAATAAGTGTTGGGATTTCATCTACCTGTGCAAGGATAGTCTTTATAGCCAACATAACCCTTGAAATCTCTCCGCCAGAGGCAATATTAGCTAATGGTTTTAACCGCTCTCCTACATTAGGTGAGATTAAAAACTCTATCATGTCTACCCCTGATGAGTTTACCTTCACAGGTATTCCATTATATCTAATAGGACTATTAATATCCTCTTTTACATCTATCTTTATATCAAACTGTGCCTTTTTCATACCCAAATCAGATAATTGAAGTATTATTTCCTCATCCAATCTATCAGCTACCTCTTTTCTTCTTTGTGATAATTGCACAACCTTTGATTCTAAAAGTGTTGTTACTGAAGATAGTTGTTCTTTGATTTTTTCAAGCTCATTTTCATTATATGTAATTGAATTTATCTGTTGAGTAATTTTGTCCTTATATTCAAAAATAGCCTGAATTGAATTTCCATACTTTCGTTTTAATTTATTAATCAAATCCAATCTTAACTCAATTTCTTCTAATTTAGCTGGGTCAAATTTAATCTTTTGAATATAATTGTCCAATTGTGTTGTTATCTGTTCTAATTGGTAGTATAAATCTTGAGCTAAATGTTGCGATTCTTTTAATGATTGGTCAAGTTCAGCTATCTCAGATAATCTCTTTACTACTTGATAAAAGTTAGTATTAATAGAGTGAGATTCCATACCATAGAGTAATTGGTAAGCCTCTTGAGCTAATATATGTAGTTTTTCTGCATTGCGAAGGATTTTTGCCTCTTGCTCTAATTCTTCATCCTCACCAAATGTAAGATTTGCCTGATTGATTTCATCTTGCTCAAATTTTAACAAATCAAGTTGCCTTGCCTTCTCCTGTTGATTGATGGAAAGGGCATTTAATTTTTGATTTAGGTCATTAAATTGTTTATAAATCTGGCTAACTTCTGATGTCAATTTATCAAGTTCACCATATTCATCTAATAGGGTTAATTGAGTGGTTTGATTAAGTAAGGATTGATGTTGGTGCTGTCCGTGAATATCAACTAAACTTTTCCCTACATCTATCAGAATACTTAATGGAACTGGTTTGCCATTGATTCGACAGATGTGTTTTCCGGATGATAAGATTTCTCGTTGAAGAAGTAGGTTTTGGTCAGATAACGAGATGCCATAATTTGAGATGACTTCTTTTACTTGAATATTGTTCTGGATTTCAAATAAAGCTGAGATGGTAGCTTTTTCACTTCCAGTACGGATATAATCAGTCCTCACTCGTTCACCTAAAACCGAGTTAATCGCATCGATGATTATAGTTTTACCCGCACCTGTTTCACCAGTAAAGATATTAAGTCCTGGTAAAAACTCTATCTCTAATTCATCAATTAATACAAAATCCTTGATATGTAATTGATAAAGCATAATTAATCCTAATTTTCTTTTATTTTAGGCAGGTTTAGTTCAGGTTTGAAAGTATTGGCTTTATCAAAAGATTCCTTAAAATCATATACATCCTTGAAATCATCCAGACTATCTTTATCAGTCTTTCCCATTAATCCAACATTGACCATGTTGAAGACAATATGTCCAAAGTCTTCAGTCTTGTATATCCCCCAATGTTCGAATACTGTACAAGCCATAGGGCCATAGAGTTCTAATGCCATCTCTCTTATTCCTTCTAAAAGTTCTCTTCCAGTAACATGTCCTTTTCTATTTAATTTCTTTTGAGTAAAGCCTAAAGCAGCCATAACAAAGGAATAGGATTCTTCTTTGTACCTGGAGTCTTCCTCAACAATTTCTTCTACAATTTCATCAAAACTTCTTATCTCTTCCATTGTGTTCTTAAGAATACACTAATTTAATTAAAATGTCAATAACAATTTTATTGATAAAAAAATTAATTTATGATAAAATACTATCAGCGAGAAAAATGGAAATAATTACTAAAATCAAACAGATGCAAAATAGAAGTGATGAACTTCGCAAAGAAGGTAAAAAAATAGGCTTTGTGCCTACTATGGGTGCTTTGCATGAAGGACACCTGTCTTTAATGCGACAGGCTCGAATTGACAATGATATTGTGATTATCAGTATCTTTGTTAATCCTATTCAATTTGTGCAGGGAGAGGATTACCAAACCTATCCTCGCGATTTTAGTAAAGATGAAAAGTTGGCTGAAAAAGTAGGGGTAGATATTATCTTTTATCCTGAAGTCAGTGAGATGTATCCGAGAAAATTACTTACTTTTGTTGATGTTAAGGAATTAACACAAGGCTTATGTGGTAGATTTAGACCAGGTCATTTTCTTGGTGTAAGTACAGTGGTAGCAAAATTATTTAATATTACAAAACCACATCGAACTTATTTGGGGCAAAAAGATTATCAGCAGGCTCTGGTTATCAAACGCATGATTGAGGACTTAAATTTTGACTTAGAAATAGTGGTTATGCCTATTGTGCGTGATAAAAATGGACTGGCATTAAGTTCTCGAAATACTTATTTATCCGATGATGAAAGAAAAGCCGCATTAGTCTTATCTAAATCACTACAACAAGCAAATGAGTTATTAAACTCAGGCCAAATAGAGGCTAAAAAAATTATCTCTGAAATGAATAACTTGATTAGTACTGAAAGATTAGCTAAAACACAATATATCGAGATAGTTGATAGTCAAACATTAGAGCCAGTTGAAATTATAGAAAAAGACATCTTAATTGCCTTAGCCGTTAAAATAGGCAAGACAAGGTTGATTGATAATATGTTATGGAGGAAATAATAGCACGATGATAACGCCAGATAGTGCGGATATTCGCAGATAAAAAATATTAGTGAGCGCTTACAAAAATATTATAAAAATTTAAAAGATGAGAGATGAAACAACTAAAACATTTGAAATTAAATGAAAAAAAAGCATTAGAAGAATTAGTAAAAGTTCTTAAAGAAAAGTATAGAGATAAAATAAAAGAAATTAGATTATTTGGTTCAAAAGTTAGAGATAAAGTAAATCATGAATCAGACCTTGATATATTCATTTTATTTGCCGAAGATGCAGACTGGAAATTTAAAGATAATGTGGCGAGAGTGATATACGACCTTATACTTACTTACGATAGTTTATTTGACCTTACGATTTTTTCCGAAAATGAATTAAAAGATAAAAGAATAAAATCCTTGCCATTTTATAAAAACATTTTGAAAGAAGGGGTGTTGATATGAAAAAAGAGTATATGGATTTAGCCAATTACCGTATAGAAAGAGCAGAAGAAACTTTTGAAGATGCCCTTACATTGTTTAAAAACGAAAGGTTTAATTCTGCTATGAATAGAATGTATTATTCAATCTTCTATGCTATTAAATCTTTGCTTGCTACAAAAGGACTTGATTCTTCTAAGCATTCTGGGGTTATTTCTTTATTTCATAAAGAATTTGTGAAATCAGGTATTGTCTCAAAAAAATTAGGTCAAATTGTAAACATTGCCTTTAGAAAAAGAACAGATGGAGATTATAAAGATTTCTATCAATTTTCAAAGGAAGAAGTTGAAGATGCTTTGAAGAATTGTAAAATCTTTCTAAAAGAAATTAAAGAAATATTTGGAGGGTTAAAAAATGTTAAGAATAATTTGTAAATCTAAAATCCATCGGGCAACGATTACCGAAACTAACTTACACTATCCGGGTAGTATTACCATTGATGAGGAATTATTAGAGGCAGCAGATATTATTCCCAATGAACGCGTGCAGATAGTTAATCTTAATAATGGGGTACGCGTAGAAACTTATGTCATGCCAGGTAAAAGAGGTTCAGGCGAGATTTGCCTAAATGGTGCTGCCGCTCGATGGGGAGAGGTAGGAGATTTAGTCATCATCATTTCTTACTGTCTGATGACTGATGAAGAAGCAAGAAATTACACGCCAATAGTCATAAATGTAGATAGTGAAAATAAGAGAAAGACCGAAGACTAAAGATGCAGGATGCAGGATAATGAATTATAAGGAGTTAGAGATATATAAACTTGGTAACCGTTCATGGTTCCCGGTTCAAGGTTCAGGGTTGAGGGTGTGCTCCTGAGTTGATTTGCTTAGCTGTGTGTCAGGATTTAATATTTTTAAAGCATTTAATCTTTATCGCTTAGTAACCTTGAACCCTGAACCTGGAACCTTGAACCTGATAAACTGCAAAATTCTTATCTACTTGAACGGTTACCATTTCCCATTACTTACACCTGAACACTTACGATATTTGGGGAAGAGCAACAAAGGAGATAAGATGGATAGTAGCAACTTACCTATCGGCATATTTGATTCAGGAGTTGGTGGACTAACAGTTGCTGCAGAAATAATGAAAACGCTACCTTCAGAAGATATAATTTACTTTGGTGATTTGGCAAGAACTCCCTATGGGTCAAAATCACAAGAAACGGTGAAGAGATTTGCGGTTGAAATTGCCAATTTCCTTATTAAACAGCATGTTAAGATGATAGTTATCGCCTGCAACACCGCTTCCTCATTAGCCTTAAGTGAATTAAAAGAAAGATTTAACTTGCCCATTATAGGCGTTATTCAACCTGGTGTAGTCAAGGCAATAAAATCAACTAAATCTAAGCGGATAGGAGTGATTGGCACTCAAGCAACCATAAATAGTAATGCCTATCTTGATGCGGTTAAATCAATAGATGCTACTATTCAAGTTTTGAGTCAGCCCTGTCCTTTATTTGTCTCACTGGTAGAAGAAGGTTGGGTTGACCATAAAGTAACTAAATTAGTTGCCAGAGAATATTTAGCCCCATTAAAAGAAAATCAAATCGATACCCTCATTTTAGGTTGTACCCATTATCCATTTTTAAAGGGTATCTTGCAAGAAATAATGGGAGATGAGGTAATATTAATTGATTCTGCGGTTGAGGTAGCTCAAGAGACAAGAAATGTCCTAACAAAAAACAACTTGCTTCGTCAACAAAACCCTAATCCTTCCTACAAATTCTATGTCAGTGACGCCTCATCAAAATTTATCGAAATTGGCGAAATCTTACTTGGCAAAAAGATTCGAGTAGTTACTCAGGTAGAGGTAGGGAGGGACAGTTGAGAATTTGGTAAGCGTTCAGATGGTGTAACAAAAGGAGATGTGGAGATTAAGGAGATAGGGAGATATTATTAAAAAAATTGAAATTAGTAGAAACTAATAGAAATTTATGGAAATTTGGGATGGTTCATTTTCGGGCAATTTCCTATGAGTTCTTTCGGATATCTATTTGTAAGTGTTCACAGAA
>JBFMDD010000302.1:0-21909 GCA_040754115.1 bacterium | reverse complement strand
GAAATATAATGGAAATTTATAGAAATTGATTGAAATTGGTAGTAAAAAACAATGAATTTCCATAAATTTTTGCTTCGCAACATTCTTCGAATTCAACCAATTTCAATTTATTTCTATCTTGCATTGTTTCTATCTTGCATTGTGTGATTTATAACTCTCTTAAAAAGTGATCCATGGGTCTTTATATTCTAATCGTACAGCTCGAAATTAATTCCAGGAACTAAATAAAAAGTCAACCTGTTCCATTTTGGAACAGGTTGCTGCCGATGGAAAAATCAGGAAAATGAACCTTTATAATCTTGATATGATAATTTCTGTGGGATATCGTGTTAATTCAAAAAGAGCTACACAATTCCGTATCTGGGCAACGAATGTGTTAAAAAGGCATCTTGTTGACGGATATACTATCAATGAAAAACGACTTAAGGTTGCCGAGCATAAATATAATGAATTACAGAACTCATTGCGGTTATTAAGCAATGTTCTTGCTCTTGACAAAGTTTCTGACGAGACCAAAGGTTTGATTCAAGTTATAACTGAATATTCCCGTGCACTTGACCTTCTGGATGAGTATGACAATAACAGATTACCTATCCCAAAAGGGACAACTCAGTTAAAATATACACTTACTTACCAGGAAGCGAGGATAATTATAGACGAGATGAAGAAAAAATTTAAGAGTTCTGCTCTTTTTGGGCAGGAAAAGGATAAAAGTTTTGAAAGTTCGCTTAAAACAATTTATCAGACTTATGATGGTAAAGAGCTTTATCCTACAATAGAAGAAAAATCGGCAAACCTATTATATTTTGTTGTCAAAAATCATAGTTTTGTGGACGGAAATAAAAGGATTGCCGCAGCACTTTTTATCTGTTTTCTACAAAAGAATGAAATTTTGACTCGTAAAGATGGGACAAGACGCATTGATAATAACGCTTTGGTTGCCTTAACCCTGATGATTGCCACAAGCAAACCATCAGAAAAAGATGCGATGATTAAAGTCATATTAAATTTCAGGTAGTCCAATGTGGGAGACTAAATTTTCGTAAGTATTCAACCTTTTAGCCAAAAAAATAAAGTAAGGACACAAATGGACGAATAGCACGAATGAAGAAAAAACAGAAAGTATTCGTTTATTCGTAATATTCGTGTTCAATTACCTAAATAGTTACAAAAAATCAGTGTTTCATCCGTGCCCATCTGTGGCTGAAGAGTTGCATTATTTTTGCTTGACAGATGTTAAATAATAGAATATAGTTAGGAGTAGGACAAATGAACGAATATAAATCTTTCACTATTCATGACCTGCCGATTTCTGAAAGGCCACGGGAGCGATTGCAGAAATTTGGTGCTCCTACACTCTCTGCCCAGGAACTTTTAGCTGATATAAAAAAATTATTTTATAGATTTTTTCTATGTTCTCTGTGGTTAATGTTTGACAATACCCAAACGGGTAAAAGGAGGTAGAAAAATGAGAATATATCGATGGTTTTTGGTGGTTTTTATTGTTTTGCTTTCCTGTTTCACTTTTTCTCCCATATCGCTGGCAGAGGAAAAATTACCAGGAATTGTCAAGAATATTAGCTCCTCTGTTGTTGTTGTCTTAACCTATGACAGTAAAGGAGAAATTCTTACACAGGGAAGTGGCTTTTTCATCAGTCAAAATGGTGATGTCATTACCAACCGGCATGTGCTTCAAGGCGCCAGTCGAGCTGAGGTCAAAACAACAAAGGGACAAATTTATCCTGTGAAAAAGATTGTAGCAGAAGATATTGAGGGTGATATCATCCGCCTATCAGTAGATATTCCTGTGAAAGTAGCAACTTTACCACTAACAGGTTCTGTTCCTGAAGTAGGCGAACAAGTTTTGGTTATTGGTAGTCCATTAGGTCTTGAACAAACGGTTTCAGATGGTATTGTCTCTGCTGTTCGGGAAATCCCTGAATTCGGAAAGATTATTCAAATTACCGCACCTATATCTTCAGGTTCAAGTGGTAACCCTGTGGTCAATATGAAAGGGGAAGTTATTGGGGTTGCAAGTTTTCTAATAATTGAAGGTCAAAACCTGAACTTTGCCATTCCTACTGAAAGAATAAAAAAACTTACCCTGGATAAGGGAAAGACCCTTGCTGAATGGGAAGAAAGCACAACAGAAGAAGAAATTGCTTCTGCAGAAGAGCTTTACTCTACAGGACTTACTTTCCTTTGGGCAGAAGACTACGAGAAAGCCCTTTCTTATTTTGAAGAGGCAGTCAAAACAAACCCAGACTACGCAGAAGCCTATTTCCAAATCGGCTATTGTAATGGCGAACTTGATCGCTACCAGGAAGCGATTGCATCTTACCAGCAGGCAATCCGTATCAACCCTGATTTGGCTGAGGTACACTACAATCTGGGCGTGGTTTATTTGCTCCTTGGAGACAGAGGTTCTGCCCTGGACGAATACAAGGTTCTCAAAGACCTTGATAAAGATATGGCTAACAAACTATTTAACTTAATTTATGAATGAAGCATAGAGAATTAAAGGATATAAACGGCAAATTCAGCATCTATGTTTTTTCTTTAAGCGATGAAACCTTTGACGAGGAATTTGGTGATATAAAACAAAAAGGTAATTATTCAGCCATAGATTAACACGGATAAATAGCAGATAGTAGAGGACAAGAGGTGAAATGCAAGGGGTGAGAGAGCAGAGGGGAGAGATAGATGTCCCCCGCTGGCGGGGGATTAAGGAGGTGGAAGTTAGAAGGAGAAAAGCCCTTCAGCCTGATTACAGACACGGATACTGGACACGCCTCACGGATTTTTCGGTGTTTCATCCGTGTTCATCTGTGGCTGAATAGTTACTTATAACTTAATTAAAAATTATGGAAGAGAACCCTTTATTCCCATAAAAACAGCAAAACCTCGTGCGCTATTTGCGAGCAACCATCCGGAAGCCCACACACGAGGATTTACTTGCTATTACAATTATAGCAGAAATGAAATAAATTGTCAATATATTTTTAAATTGCGGATAATTTTTATCCAACTAACAACAAAACGCAAAGGAATAAATAGGTAGATATTGCGAGGAGACAATCAGACTACACAAAGTCGCTTTCTTCTATCATCAATGTGAAAAATAGAGGGGTTAAATTATGAAATCACTGGATATAGAATTTCTTAATCGTCAGGCAATACCTATTGAGCTAAGTGGACTTTTGCAAAAACTTGGGGAATTTAAAGGCAGACAGGATTTATTTCAATGTCAAACGCCACAAGTTTTAGAAACACTTAAACAAACCGCTATTATCGAAAGCACTGAATCATCAAATAGGATTGAAGGGGTTTCTATCCCTAAAGAAAGATTTAGGGAATTAATGGCTCATCCTGAAAAACCACAAAACCGTTCTGAAGCAGAAATACTTGGTTACATAGAGGTTTTATCACGAATTCATACCCAACCAGAGGACTTTAATATCGACGAAGCAACCATTCGTAAATTTCATAAACAGATTTATGCAAAAACTAATATCCGCGGTGGAGAATGGAAAAAAAAGGATAATACAATTGAGGAGCGACTACCAGATGGTCAATGGATAACAAGATTTGTTCCTGTTTCTGCGGCTGAAACACCCTATTATATGAAAGAATTATGTTCAAGATTTAATCGGCTCTGGAACAGTAGCCAGATTATTAGTCCTCTTCTCCTTATACCAGCATTTGTTTTTGATTTCTTATGTATTCATCCATTTACCGACGGTAACGGCAGGATTTCAAGATTACTTAATGTTTTATTGCTTCATCAAGCGGATTATACGGTAGGAAAATATATTAGCATTGAACGGCTAATTGAACAGTCAAAAGAGACTTACTATGAAGTTCTGATGAAATCTTCCCAGAACTGGCATGATGGTAGGCATAGTTTAAAGGCATGGTGGGAATATTCATTAGGTATTTTGATTAGTGCTTACAGAAATTTGGAAAAACGGCTTGAAGAGATAACAAAATTACACGGTGCCAAAACAGGAATTGTCCAGGAGGTTATAAATAATTTACCTTCAAGATTTAGTATGGGAGATGTTATAAAAAGTTGTCCAGGGGTTAGCCGTCCAATGCTCAGGGTTGTCCTGGAAAATATGCGCAGGCAAGGAAAAATTGAGCTGCTATGCGCTGGTAGAAATGCAATGTGGCAGAAATGTGATAATAAAACCAATAAATGTGATAATAAATGTGATAATAGTTAGAATCAGTAATTGAGAAGAAGACAAAGGAGATAAAGACAAAGTTTTATTTTGATATTACTTGAATTAATTAAAGGAGTAACAGAATGAAAATAAACAAGATGGATTTTATATTCATCATAGCAGGAATAGTTGTCCTCATTTTTATCATCCTACCTTTATTGATGATGGTTATAGGTGTTAATTCTAAGATTTTATTTGAAACCATTAAGGATAAACAAGTCCAAAGTAGTATTTTATTAACACTTTATGCAGGTGTTTTAGCTACCTTATTTGGCCTTGTTTTTGGAGTGCCTCTGGCGTACTTATTAGCTAAATTTGATTTTAGAGGTAAAGCGGTAGTAGAAAGTATTATTGATATTCCAATTATCATCCCACATACCGCAGCTGGAATTGCATTGTTGACTGTCTTTGGTCAAAATTTCTTTTTTGGTAGATTAGCCTCGTTAGTTGGGATAAAATTTGTTGGAACTATCTTAGGCATAGTAGTAGCGATGAGTTTTGTTAGTATACCTTTTTTGATAAATTCTGCTAAAGAGGGATTTAGAGGAGTTAATCCTAAGTTAGAAAAGGTAGCCAGAACATTAGGAGCATCTGCCTGGATGAGTTTTTGTAAAGTGTCTTTGCCATTGGCATCTAAAAGTATCGCCACCGGGGCAATAATGATGTGGGCAAGAGGAATAAGTGAATTTGGAGCGGTAGTTATTATCGCATATCACCCAATGGTTGCCTCCGTATTAGTTTATGAAAGATTTGAATCTTATGGACTGGATTACTCAAGACCTGTAGCTGTACTCTTAATTTTAGTTTGTTTGATTATATTTATTTTGCTAAGAATATTAATATAAGGGATGGTTCACTATTGTTTGAAAGTTTGCGGTTAGAAAATGGAGTGGAAATTGGAAATTCGAAATTAGAAATTAGGGAGAGAAGGAAAAGCCCAATTTCTAATTTCCAATTTCAATTTTCTGTGAATACTTACAAATAGATATCCGAAAGAACTCATAGGGAATTGCCCGAAAATGAACCATCCCATTTATAACAAAACTTTTGTTAAATCTGCTATGACGATAGCTCAGGGAAGGTAATTGAGTATGCATAAAAAGAAAAAAGATAAGTTAAAAAAACAACATAAAGAACCAAAGGTTGATCCTAAGGAGTCAATTTTCATTTCAGAGGCTAATAAAAAATACCCTAATCTTTTACCAATAGGGATTATAGCTGGGTTATGTATACTTTATTTTTGGCAGGTATTATTTTTTAATAAGACATTTTATTTTGAAGATATAGTCACATTTTGCTATCCACTGAGGTATATGTTAGCCGACTGGTTAAAACAAGGCGAGTTTCCTTTATGGAATCCTTATATCTTCTCAGGAATGCCTTATTTAGGAGATATTCAGGCAGCATTATTTTATCCATTCAACATATTCTACTATATCCTACCAACAGATAGAGCAATAGCCTATTATATTGTCTTACATTTTTTCTTAGCTGGTTTAAGTATGTATACCTATCTTAGGGTAATAAAGCTTGATATAGTAAGTGCATTATTTGGCAGTCTGACATTTAGCTATAGTACTTTTATATTTGGAGAGATAAGACATCTGATAATTATAGGTGTAAGTGTTTGGTTTCCTTTATTATTTGCATTACTTGAATTAACCATTTATAAAAGGTCTTTGTGGTATGCAATATTAGGGGCAGGCATTTTTGCCTTAGAAATATTGGGAGGACATATTCAATTAGTATATTATACAGGTCTTGCAATGGGTGTTTATCTTTTAGTAAAAGGAATACAGTTGAGAAGCCAACGAGTTCAAATAAAAAGGATTGCTGCTACCTTTTTAATTATTGTAATCTTGGGTCCTTTACTTGCATCAATTCAATTAATTCCATTTGCAGAGACAATTTCTTTCTCTCCACGCCTTAAAAGCTCTTATGAAGCCACTTCTTATTTTTCATTACCCCCTAAGGAATTAATCGACCTGCTTATCCCCAATTTTACTAATAATCTTGACAACTCATATCGTGGTTGGGACTTTTGGAATACCTGTGGATATACGGGAGTATTACCAATAGTTTTTGCTATCCTTGCACTTATATTCCGTAGGAATTGGTATACCCTATTTTTTGGCATTGGGGCTGTATTCGGTATCATTGCAGCACTAGGTAAGCACACACCACTAAATTATCTTATGTTTAAATATCTGCCATTGTATGATAAACTACATGTACCAAGTAGATTTATTTATTACACTACTATTGGCATTTCTATTCTTGGAAGTTTTGGATTAAATTTTTTACTCTCTCCAATGACAAATGTAGAGAAAAGGAAACTTGGCTGGATAATACTCTTTTTATGTGGATTAATAATACCTGTTTTATTCCCAACACAAGGTTTGACTTTCAGACTTCCTTTCCTGCCAACTGCGGTTATTTACTTAGCTCTACTTATAGGTAGTATTGGTGTAGTATTTTTGCGGTTTAGAGGGATAATTAAACCCAATATGTTGAAGATGGCGGTATTGATTATTTTATTGTGTGACCTGTGGACTATTGGGGTAAATTACGCTCCTATTGTAGACGGGAGTAAATGTCATGAAAAACCTACTGCATTCCAACTATTAGAGAAAGAAAAAGGGTATTATAGAATTATCGTAGATAGGTCTTTACTTGATTATCTTGATAGAGGAATAACATACAAAGTTTGTACTGCTAATGGTTATAATTCTACTGCACTTAAAGGATATATGGACTATTTGTGGTATAATGAACATCCTGAATTACCAATTGGTTCTATGCCTGAAGATATACGAGCAGTAGAAATTAAAAACCAGCATACTAAGATGGTAGATTTGCTAAATGTAAAGTATGTCATTGGATTAAGAAAGATTGGAGATAATTATTATGAAGGGCTTTTTAAAAATGAGGATTATCTACCGCGAGCATTTGTAGCTTATAATTATGAAGTGATAGAAGAGGAGGAAAAGATTTTGCCAAAATTAAACAGTGCTGAATTTGAGCCACAAAATACTATCATCCTACAAGAAAAACCAACATGGCCAGAAAGTCAATTAGATTCCTCAACTCAAATTACTACAGCACAGATAATGGATTTTTCACCTAATAAGATAACTTTAGAGGCTTACCTTGAAAAAAATGGGTTATTATTTTTAAGTGAAATTTATTATCCTGGTTGGACAGCTTATGTAGATGGAAAGGAATCTAAAATATATTGTGCTAATTATACCTTCCGAGCATTAGCACTAACCCCTGGTAAACATACAATTAAATTTATTTATGCCCCTCACTCTTTCAAAATGGGTATAAAAATTAGCTTATTTAGTCTATTATGCTTCTTGATTATAATAACCAGTTACCCTTTTATTGTAAGAAGTCACAAGGTCACTTCTTAGGAGTTATTATCTTTTATTACTTCAATCCCAAGTATTTTATCTATCTCTTGACTTTCTAATGTTTCTTTTTCTATTAAAGCATTTGCCAGCTTATCAAGTTTATCTTTATTTTCTTGTAATAACTTTTCAGAGCGTTTATTACATGAATCTATAATTTTATGAATTTCGGTATCGATTTTAAAAGCTACTTGTTCACTATAATTTTTTTCTTTAAAGAAATCTCTGCCTAAAAATACCTCCTGGTCTCTTCTGCCAAAGGCAATAGGTCCAAGTTCATTACTCATACCATATTCACATACCATTTTATGAGCAATATCTGTCACCCACTCAATATCTTTTTGAGCTCCGGTTGTCATATCGTTAAATTGAATTAATTCAGCTTGCATACCGCCAAGAGCTATTACCATTTTATCTAATAGTTCTGTTCGAGTATGAAGATGTTTATCCTCGGTTGGCAATTGGAGTGTGTAGCCTCCCGCAATACCGCGTGGGATAATAGATACTTTGTGTACAGGGTCACTATTTGGTATAAGTTTAGCAATCAAAGTATGTCCTGCCTCATGGTATGCCTTAATCTTTTTCTCGCGTTCAGAGGTAACTTTAGTTTTCTTTTCAGGTCCTGCAATAATTCGTTCAATAGCATCTTCAAATTCTTTTATTCCTACTTTTCTTTTCTTTCTTCTTGCAGCCAAAAGAGCTGCTTCATTAACTAAATTAGCCAGGTCAGACCCAACAAACATAGAAGTTCTTCGTGCAATCAATTTTGGGTCTACTTCTTTTGCTACCTTCACTTTTTTCATATGCACCTTGAGAATTTGCTCCCGCCCTACTAAATCCGGTATATCAACTATAATATGTCTATCAAATCTTCCTGGTCTAAGAAGTGCAGGGTCAAGCACATCTGGTCTATTGGTAGCGGCAATCAATATTACCCCTTCCCCGGTATTAAATCCATCCATTTCTACTAACAATTGATTCAAAGTCTGCTCCCGTTCGTCATGTCCTCCACCAAGTCCTGCCCCTCGTTGTCTTCCAACTGCATCAATCTCATCAATAAAGATAATACACCCTTTACCAGAGGAAGTAGTTTGTCTTTTAGCCTGTTCAAATAAATTTCTTACCCTCGATGCTCCTACTCCAACAAACATCTCTACAAAATCCGAACCACTAATGCTTAAAAAAGGCACATTAGCTTCACCTGCTACTGCCTTAGCCAACAATGTCTTTCCTGCTCCAGGAGGACCAACTAAAAGTACACCTTTAGGAATTTTAGCACCCAGTTTTTGGAACTTTTTGGGATCCATCAGGAATTCTATTATCTCTTGTAATTCCTCCTTTGCCTCATCTACACCTGCTACATCTTTAAAGGATATAGTAGTTTTCTCTTTTGGGGTAAATTTAGCACGACTTTGACCAAATGTAGCTATTCCTCTTAGCCCACCAGGTCCTTTAACCTGACGATAGAACAAAAACCATAATAGAAAACAAAAGATAACCGGAGTCCCTATATACCAGAGTAATGCCATCCACCACCTTGCCTCTGCCGGTCTATCACCTTCAAAAGCAACTCTATTATCAGTCAAGAATTTAATTAAATTAGGATCCTCATGAGGTATGTAGGTAATAAAAGATTTATTGTCTTTAAATACTCCTCTAATGTCCCGTTCAATAATCCTGACCTTTTCTACCTTACCCTTCTCTACAAGGTCTAAAAATTGACTATAGCTTATTCGTACCGGACCTGGTGGAATAGGTGTTTGAAAAGTCTTAAGTAGAAAAGGTAAAACTAATATCAAAAAAATCAACCACAGAACTAAATTTACACCTTTATTCATTTTCTATCACCTTACTTATAACGAATAACCAATACATTTTCAGTTGTATGAGTAATTTTTACGCGTTCATCAATTCTATTAAATCCCATTATCCAAATAATTCCCTTATTATCTTCTAAAAGATATATTTTATCACGCTTTCTTTTAGGGACTTTTAAATCTATCAAGAAGTCCTTAATTTTTTTACTTCCTGCCATTCCATAAGGATGGAATTTATCACCTTTTTTACGATGTCTAAGTAATAATGGTAATTTTAGTTTATCGTAATCTAAATACGCCTCAGAAGGAGTAGAAAGTAGAGAGTAGAAATTAGCAAGAGATTCTTTTTTGATTACTTGTGTTTCTATTTTTAATCCTTCTACTTCTGTTACTCCTGGTACTTTTATATATTTTTCTTCTCCCTTTCTTTCCTCCTTCCTTTTCCCTTTATAAATGGCTAATGTGTCATATTCCCTTTCTACCTTGATATTTGAAGGTAGGTCTAAGCTTCCTTGAGCAGGTCCATTTTTAATTAAATTTAATATAGCCTCTATATGCCCAAATGTAATTCCTTGTAGGGTTCCCTTTACATCTTCAATAATTTTCCGTAAGATACGAGATTGAATAGCTTGATGTATATCAGAAAATTTCTTTAAATCAATTCTACCTTTTTCTAATACAACCTTATTTGTTGCATCTATTGATAAAAGGTTTAAATACTCATCATCTATGTGCCATAGAGTAGATAATCTATTTAATACTTTTTTTATGTTTGGGTTATATTGTTTTAATTTGGGTAATAATTCTAAGCGTATCTTATTGCGTAAATAATCTGTTTTCAAGTTAGAAGAATCTATTTTAAACGATAATTTATTAAGTTTCAAATACTCTTCAATTTCTTGTCTTGTATTTTTTATTAAAGGTCGGATGATATAAAGTCCTTCATTAATTTTTCGTACAGGAGGAATTCCTTTAAATCCTTCAGCTCCACATCCTCTAATTAGCCACATAAGTATAGTTTCAATATTGTCATCTTCATGATGAGCTAAGGCAATTTTGGAGGCATTTAGTCTTTTCGCAATTTGAATTAAGAATTCATATCTAATTTTACGGGCTTTTTGCTGTATGGAGAGACCTTTTGATGTATCTTGCGAAATATCCATTTCTTCTATTACAATTGGCAATTTTAGAGATTCTGCCATCTTTTCTACAAATAAAGCCTCTTGTTTTGCCTCTTCTCTTAATAAATGATTTAGATGAGCCAGAAGAAGTGTTAATTTGAATCTTTGTTGTAATCGTAACAGAATATGCAAAAGAGCAACTGAATCAGGTCCTCCAGAGATTCCGATGACTACTTTATCTCCTTCTTTAAGCATATGATATTGAGTAATAGTCTTTTCTACCTTTTCTATCAAAATCAAAATAAGACCCTACAAATAGTCTGTTTTCTATTTTAGTAACCGTTCAGGGTTTCCTGTTCAAGGTTCAGGGTTGAGGATGTGCTCCTGAATTGATTTGCTTAGCTGTTTGTCAGGATTTGATATTTTTAAAGCATTTAATCTTTATAACCTTGAACCTGATAAACTGCAAAATTCTTAGCTACCTGAACGGTTACCTATTTTACCTTTTCCCTTCATTACACTTGGAACGGTTACAAAGCAAGAACACACTATCGCACTCCAAAATTACTGGTAGCGGTGCAGGGACTCGAACCCGGGACACACGGATTATGATTCCGTTGCTCTAGCCAACTGAGCTACACCGCCATGGTTGCGGGAGGCAGATTCGAACTGCCGACCTTTGGGTTATGAGCCCAACGAGCTACCACTGCTCCACCCCGCTATAAGAAAGAAGTTGAGAAGATGAGAAAATAAGAGGATAAGACTTTTAGACAAATTCAGAAGTCTTATTGTTTTTCTCTTATCTTCTCAATTTCTTAACTTCTCATCTTCTTTCCTTTCGTCTGGTGCCGAGAGCCGGAGTCGAACCGGCACGGAGATAAATCTCCACCGGATTTTAAGTCCGGGGCGTCTGCCTATTCCGCCATCTCGGCAACTACATTATATAGTTTATAACAAAATAAAGAGAATGTCAAGTAAAAAAATAAAACCATCATTTTTTTCTATTTTTTAATGTAGAAAAAAACTTGCTTATTTTCCCCTCTTATGGTATACTTTTTAAGCAATTATGAAGTTATACTGGACACTGCCATTAACTGAGCTATTTAGGGACGGTTTATTTTCATCGTTTTCACGGTGATTTCTTTTGGAAATTAGAAATTAGATCTTCACTTCTTTCCCTAATTTTTAATTTCATATCCATTTTTTAACCGCAAGCTTTCACGCTAAAGTGAGCCGTTTCTAAAATCGCAATTTGTAATGGTGTTGAGTATATTCCACCTGTGCAATTACCACACAGACACAGAGGCACAGAGGCACAGAGGAAACATACATGTCCCTTTAGGGCACAAAGGAGAATGAAGAAAATAGTCGTTTTCTGTAGTCCTTTTCCCATTTTTCGGTTTCCAGACAACCGACTATAGATACGGCTCACGGTCTTTTTCAGGAGAGATGGAAATAATTAAAGTTAAAAATGCTGGATTTTGCTTTGGTGTAAAACGAGCAATAGATTTAGCATTTGAATCGGCTAAAAAAGAAAAAAATCATGTCTATACTTTAGGTCCTTTAATTCACAACCCACAAGTTTGTGAAAAGCTAAAGGAACAAGGCATAATTGAGGCTAAAAACTTAAATGAGATAAAATCAGGGGTAGTTATACTTCGTTCTCATGGAGTACCTCCTAATTTATACAAGGAAATATTCAATGCAGGGCTTAAAATAGTTGACGCTGTATGTCCCAGTGTCAAAAAAGTTCAATCTATAGCTCATGAGTTAAAAGAAGAAGGTTATGAAGTAATTGTAGTAGGAGAAAAAAATCATCCAGAGGTAAAAAGTATAATTGGTACAGTAGAGGGTGATACAATTGTAGTAGAAGGACCTAAAGAGGCAGAAAAACTTAAAATCCATTATCGTAAAATAGGCATCATTGCTCAAACGACACAAACATTTGAAAATTTTAAAAGGGTAGTTGAAGTACTTTTAGATAAGGCAAAGGAATTGAAGATAAATAATACTATTTGTAAGGCAGTAGAAAATATACAGAAGGATTCTTTAAATGTGGCTAAACAAGTGGATTTAATGTTAGTTGTTGGAGGTAAAAATAGTGCGAATACTAACCGTCTCTTCCAATTGTGCAAAACCTGTACAAAACATATTTATCATATTGAGACAGCAGATGAAATAGAGTTAAGCTGGTTAAAAGGGGTAAGGAAAATTGGTATAACAGGTGGTACTTCTACTCCACACTGGATTATTGAGCAAGTAGAGAACAGATTGAAACAGATAGCAAAATAAGTGTTGTTATACTGGACACTGCCATTAACTGAGCTATTTAGGAACGGTTTATTTTCATCGTTTTCACGGTGATTTCTTTTGGAAATTAGGTCTTCACTTCTTTCACCAATTTCTAATTTCTAATTTCATATCCATTTTTTAACCGCAAGCTTTCACGCTAAAGTGAACCGTCTCTAAAATCGCAATTTGTAACGGTGTTGAGTATAACTACTATAAAACTTTCAGCGTCCTCAATTTACTCACATGGTTTATTCATGAAGGTTTTCGGATAAAAAGGTTCAAGGATCGAGGTTCAAGGATTAAGGTGAATGAAAAAGAGAAAGATAAGGAGTTATGAGGATTTGGAGGTATACCAAAAGTTGTGTGAATTGCATCTGTAGAAGTTATACATTTCCAGTAACCGTTCAGGGTGTAACGAAGGGGAAATGGAGAAATTAGGGAAAAGGGGATATTTACACCTGAACGCTTACCACTTGTGAAATCAATGGGCAAGAGGTGAAGAGTAGGGAAAGACCCTGTTCCTTGCACCTTGATCCTTGTTCCTTCGGTGGGGGTGAAAAGAAGATTGTCTGTTTGGAAGGGCTAATAAAATCAACCCTCAATTTTATCCGAGAGCGTTCTTCATATTATAGTAGGTACTATCTTAACTGCACAAACCTTAAACTCTGGAATCTTTGCTATTGGGTCTAATGCGGCATTGGTTAGGACATTGGCAGCAGATTCTGCAAAATGAAATGGAATAAAAACTACCTTCTCCCCTACCCTATCCGTTACCATTGCCTTTATTTTAATCGAACCGCGCCTTGAGGAAACTATAACCATATCACCATTATTTATCCCTAAGTAAGCCGCATCTTGAGGATTAATTTCAATGTAGCCTGCTTTGCAAATCTCGTCTAATCCTTTTGACCTGCGAGTCATTGAAGCGGTATGGTAATGATAAAGCACTCTACCAGTAGTCAATCGAAATGGATATGTTTCATCAGGTTCTTCAGCGGGTGGACGATACGGGACAGGCTGAAATTTACCTTTGCCACCAGCGAATTTATCTTTATGCAGGAATTTTGTACCTGGGTGTGTTGCATCAGGGCAGGGCCATTGTAAGCCACCTCCTTTTTTTAACCGTTTATAAGATATACCTGCATAAGAAGGTATTAATCTAGCTATTTCTTCAAAAATCTCCTCGGCTGATTGATATTGCATCTGGTAACCCATTTTGCTGGCTAATTCAACTATGGTGCAATCTGACCTGCTTTCTCCAATTGGCTCAATTGCCTTTCTAACTAATTGCACCCGTCGTTCGGTATTAGTGAAAGTACCATCTTTTTCTGCAAAAGAGGCGGCGGGTAAAACTACATCGGCTAATTTAGCTGTTGGGGTCAGAAAAATATCCTGCACTACTAAGAAATCTAATCTCTTGAGTGATTCTTCTACATGGTTTAAATCAGGGTCAGAGACCATAGGATTCTCACCCATAATATACATCGCCTTAATTTTCTTGCCCGCTTCATTAAACATTTCTATTATGGTTAGACCTGGAGTGGCTGGCAATTTAACTCCCCATGCTTGTTCAAATTTAGTTCTTGCCTGTTCATCGATTACCTTTTGATAACCGGGTAGAAGATTAGGCAATGCACCCACATCACAGGCACCCTGGACATTATTTTGTCCTCGCAAAGGATTAACACCTGTGTTTTCCCGACCGACATTACCCGTGAGCATAGCCAGATTAGCAATGGAAAAGACATTATCTGTGCCACTAGTATGCTGGGTTATACCCATCGAATAAATGATGCTTGATTTCTCTGCCTTAGCATAAATTCTGGCGGCTTTAATTATCTCATCCGCTGGTATGCCGGTTATTCCCGAACTCTTTTCAGGGGTGTATTCAAGGACAATTTTCTTAAACTCATCAAACCCTTCACATCGCTCTTCAATGAACTTTTCATCCAACAAACCTTCATTGATGATGACATTCATCATCCCATTAAGCCATGCAACATCCGTTCCACTCCTGAATTGCAAATGGACATCTGCCAATTCAGCCAACTCTATCCGTCTTGGGTCAGCCACAATTAGTTTGGCTCCCTTTTTAACCGCCTGCTTTATCTTCAAACCGATTATGGGATGGCATTCAGTAGTATTTGAGCCTGTCACCAGGATACAATCAGCATTCTCAATCTCTGCAATAGAGTTAGTCATTGCCCCAGAACCAAAGGATACTGATAATCCCGCTATAGTCGAGGCGTGGCAAAGTCGGGCACAATGGTCAACATTATTAGTACCAATAGCAGTCCGCATTACCTTCTGAAATAGATAATTTTCCTCATTAGTGCATCTAGCTGAACTTATGCCCGCAATACTATCGGCTCCATATTCCGTCTTTATCTGAATAAGTTTAGTGGCTATCAATTCTAACGCTTCATCCCAACCGGCAGGGCGAAATTCACCTGATTCTTGTTTAATTAAAGGTGTTTTTAATCTATCCGGGTTGTTGATAAAATCAAATCCAAATCTTCCTTTAACACAAAGAGCCAATCCATTCACTAGACCATCAGTAGAAGTAACCTTTACCACTTCGTTATCTTTAACATTCAAATCAAATGTGCAGCCACAACCGCAGTAGGGACAGGTAGTAGTTACCTTTTTCAGTTCCCATTCTCTTCCTTTGAATTTACGCACTTTTTCGGTTAATGCTCCAACTGGACAGACCGCTACACACTGACCACAAAAGGTACAATCTGTTTCCTGCAATGGGCTATCATAGAAAGTAGATATTCGGGTTTCAAAACCACGATTGGTAAAATCAGGGATATTCATCATTTGTATCTCCTCACAGACCTTGACACAGCGACCGCAGAGGATACATTTGTTATAATCTCGCTCAATGAAAGGATTAGAAGAATCTACAGGATACTGAGTCTTTGCACCTTCAAAGCTGGTTTTGGTTATCCCTAATTCATAGGCATATTCCTGGAGTTTGCAAACACTATTCTTCTCACAGGCTAAACAATCAGAAGGATGATTTGAAAGCAACAGGTCAACCACCAATCGTCGGGCATTTAATACCCGCTCAGAATTAGTTTTAACCTTCATTCCTTCACTCACCATGTAGGAACAGGAAGCCACCAGAGTTTTTGCTCCTTCAACCTCCACCACACATATTCGGCAGCTGCTTGACGGTGAAAGGCTTTTATGATAGCATAAATGCGGGATTTTAACCCCAACAGACTTAGCCGCTTGAAGGATAGTTGTCCCTTCTTTTACCTGAGTTGTTTTTCCATCAATAGTTAATTCAATCATTAATTTTACTCCTTTGTATTAAAATAGCACGCAGATAACATAGATTACGACAGATTTTAACTGATTTTCTCCCCTCTTTAAAACACCTTAATTCTTACGATGAGGTTGAATTAGGGATGATGAGTTAGGTTGTAAAAATGGGTATAGGAAAATGGATGAGAGTATTCATAAACAAGGATAATTTTGTGAATAAAATTCACCCCCAAAATATTATTTCCAATACCCGGCGATATATATACTGTGATTGGATAAGAAGGAGGTTGATAGATATGCCCAATTTCATTCTTTTTTATTAAGTATATCCAAATTTTCCTTTCATATCCACGGACAGGATGTCCTCCTGCATCTTTTCCAATAGGATCTGGTTCTTCTCCTCTATTCGGTGTAAAATCTAATTTGTCTCTTGCAAAATCTTCGGATATTAGAGTAAGATCACTACCTGTATCTACCAAAAATTTACCTTTAGTTATATTTCTAACCCTTTGCCCGAAGGGATTTATAGTCTCGGTCCTTATTCCAACCTCTACAAAAGGCCTCTCAGATAAGCTTCCTATATACAATCCATTATCTAACTGATGACTGCAGTCTCCATACTCCCTGAATGAATTTTTATATGTTCGATTTCTCTGGATTATATTTCCCACTTTTCTATTCCTCCGTTTTAAAGATTTACATGAAAGATGTTTATTTCTGGAGCATTTTTGTCTATATTGTTCTTCTCAAGTTCTTCGCATAGGCTAATGTAGTCAGGAGCAGAGTATTTTATTTCATCACCCACTACGGCTATATATTTTCCCGCATATTTCTTTTGCACCTCTGGAGTAAAGTATTTGGTCAGCCATACCTCATCAATATATTTTTCCCTTTCTTCTGATTCCTCAAGTCGTTTTAAACGGGTTACGGCACTATTTACTACCTTATCAATACTCTCCTTACCTTGCCCTTTGACAATATAATCATACGCACCTCCACGCATACAATTCACACAATCTTCATAACTTGGCCACCCAGTAAAGATTATCTTAATGGTATCTTTACATTTATCCGCATATTGTATCATTTGTGTGATAAGAGCGATTCCAGCCCTTTCTTCTTCTAATCTCACATCTATTACCATTACATCATAAGGTTTCATATCTTTTGTCCGTTCAATCTTTTTCAGTAATTTAATCGCCTCTGCTTTGTTTTCTACTCCTTTGGTTTCAAATTTATAATCTTTATTCGTTTCAAATGCAAATTTAATATCCTCTAACATCCCTCTATCATCCTCTATTATAAGCACACTTTTTTTGTTATTCTCTGACATTTTAAATCTTACCTCCTTGTCTTAAAATTGGTAAGGAAATTTCGAACCTTACCCCATTTTGATACATACCTGTTTCCCGGATATTCCCTTCATGAGATTCTATTATTCCCTTTACAATAGTCAATCCCAATCCTGCCCCAATACCTAAGGTAGTAAAGAATGGTTCAAAGATTTTCTCTTTATGCTCATCCTTTATCCCAGGTCCATTATCAGAATAGATTATTTTTACAAAATCTCCAGCTACTTCCATACCAAGCCCTATCTTTAATCCTTTTTCAACATATCTTTTTGAGTCTATAATGAAGGATGAGAAAACCTCTTTAAGTTTTGTTAGATTAACCTTGAGTAACACTTCATCTCTTAACCATTCTCCATTTTTCTCTACAGAGACATCCGGGAAACTATCGTTTAGATAATTAAAGATATCAGTTATAAGAACATTAGCTGAAATTGTATCTGTAAGTTCAAATCTAGATTGTTTAACAAACTCTTCATACTCTGTTAAAACATCCAGAGCTGATTGAAACCTATCTAATGCCTTTTCTGCCGATGTATATAAGTTACTCTCAGGATTTACATTATCTTTTATATATGATAGATACATTTCTGCTCCAGGTAAGATTGAACGTAATCTATGGGATATAGAAGCAACCGTAGCTCTACTTGACTCCTCAAGTATCTTTTCTCTCTGAAATATTTGATCTAACCTGATGGCTACAGCGGCGATGATAGCTAAGTGAGAGAACATCTCAACCTCTTCATCGGTAAAGAAATTCTCTGGGTGATCAGAATCCATTAGTTTATTCTCTGCCTTAATTACCCCAATGATTTCATCCCCTATCTGAAGTGGAACTCCAATAAAGGAATTACACCTTTTTCCATTTCCCACAGGATAGTTAATATCATCATATTTACCGTAATGTTTAGGATGATTTTTCAATTCTTCATTGGACCTGATATTTATCTTCTCTCTACTTTTGGCTATCCAGGCAGTCAATCCTACCCTTTCGGTTGTATTTATATCAAATGAAAGGGAATACTCATAATTAACCCCTTTTTCTTTTGCCTCTTCTTTATCATAATATCCAATACCTGCGGCTAACACAAGTTTATCTTCTTCTTTATTTATAGTCCATATAGAAGTCGCCTCTGCATTAGAAATCTTCTTAAATACTTCCACTATCCTCGTTAGCCTTTCTTCAAGGGTAAGACTTTCTTCAAATGCAGAGATTATAGCATTTATTTCTTCCTCAAGGATACTTCGTCTTTGATAGGATACAGATATAGCCCTACGTGCTATCTCGGCTAATGTCTCTACTATTTTACGATATGATGGAGAAAATCCTGTTGGTTTTTCTTCATCTACTATTATCTTCAAAACACCAAAAGTTTGACTTTGGTCTTTGGGGTTAATTAAAGGGACACCATACCACATCCTCGGTTTCTTTTTAGTGTATTTCTGCAATAAAGCAGGATGCTTTTCAATCTTATCTCCTGAGTCAAGGTCAAGAGGCTCTTTTCTAAGGAAAACATAGGTAGTTAATCCAATATTAGAGGCGTCAACTGGTTTGTTAACATCATAAGAACCCGTAAATCTATATCCCGGCGTATGCCCCTTTTCTGCCCTCATTATCAACTGATTGTTCCTTTCAATAAGTATTGCTCCTCTTGAGGCACCTGTTTCATCTACACATATCTCTATTATGCGCTGGAGTATAGCATCAATATCTCTAACCTCAGCCAGGGCAAATGCTACTTCTCTTAGATAATCTTTTTCCATTCTGTTCTCTCTCCTATTTTATGAATTTTATCACAAATTTTTTTAAAAGTCAATAAATTTCTGGTGAATAACACGGAGAAACATTCATATCTCACTGAGACATAGAGAACGATGAAAATGGCATTTCTAAATCCTGAACAAACCCCAAAGATCGAATCTAATTTAAGTCTCACTTTCTCCTTTCTCCTTTCTTCCCCCAAATTTTTGGAAGATAGATTGAATTAAAGATTTCTTTTTTAGAGGATAATCTTTATAGTATTCAACATGTAGAGAATCAATTGGGGCTAATCTTTCACCTTCTTTCCAGGACTCAACTGCCATTCGATTAATCAAGGCAGGTTCATAGTTTGGGTCAATTTCAAGTGCTTTATCAAATGCCGACAGAGCTTGTTCTTTTTGCCCTAATTGAGCATAACAAGCCCCTATATTTCCATAACTTTGAGCATGTTTTGGATTTATAAGCAAACATGCTTTAAATCCATCAATAGCATTCTGCCATTGGTGTTTTTGCATACAGGAAAAAGCCTGGTTAAATATCTTCTCGCCTTCTAAATATGTCTCTAAATCTATGCCACTTCTGTCTTTAATTCCTTGTTCTATTTCCTCAATAAAATTTCGGGCATTTTTTACAATCTCACTTTTTGAGTTGCCTATGTCTATAACTTCCTTAAACGCTTTTATCATATTATTAATCTCAAATTTATTCTTGTAAGCAACACCTTTGTTAAAGTGAGCTTCAATACAATATGGAAAGATATCAATAGCTCTATCAAAATATTCAATAGCTTTATCGTATTGCTTTTTTAAAGCATGCACCACACCTAACCCATAATAAATAGTATAATTTCCTGGGTAATTTTTTTGGAGTTCATAAATAATCTTCTCTCCTTCTTCAACAGCTCCTTTCTCAACCAGGGCTAACGCATGGTTAACCTTCTTTTCAACCTCCGGGCGAATCTCTGCAATAAAGTGTTTAGGTTCAAGTTTAGGTTTAGGTTGTTTAACTTTTGAGAGAGCATATTGTTTTGCTGTTTCATAGTATAGACATCCTACACACTTCGCATCTCGATATTCAACACAACATAAGGAACAAATTATTTCATTATTGCGAAGTTTACACCTACGTTTCCCTTTTCTCTGACTGCAAATCACACACTTTTCCTTTTTCATGCTTCACCTTCTAAAAGTTCCCCAAACCCTACCTTGATTTCTAAAGTCGTAGGACACGAGGGAGTTCTTCACTCAGCAGGGAATATTGTGCTCAAATCTATTTCTAAACCTTTAAAGATATCCACTTGTATCTTATCTTCTTTTTTATATTCTTCAGGCTCTACATACTTATTCTCTTTAAGTTTAAATATCATCGCTTCTTCTGTTACCGGGTCAAATATCCAGTACTGTTTGACCTGATGCCTTTCATATAAGTGGTATTTGGTTATCAGGTCTTTTTTGGCGGTGTAGGGGGATAATATTTCTATGATTATATCCGGGGCACCGAGACATCCACGGTCATCAAGTTTCTTCCTATCACAAACAACTACAATATCTGGTTGAACTACGGTTTCTATCTCCTCCTCCGCCTCGTCAGCCTCAGGCAATCGGACATCAAAAGGGGCAACATACACCTGACATGATTTGTCCTTTAAATAATTATGGAATTGGGCAAATATACTTCCAACTATTTCCTGATGCCTTCTTGAAGGAGATGGACTCATATCATAGGCTACTCCATCTATCAGTTCCCACCGTTCTTCATTTGGCCATTTCAGATAATCTCCATAAGTAAATCGTTCTTCTATTTTTTTTGCAGGAAGTCCCATTCAATAACTCCTTATTCCTAAAATTGAATGTCCTCAACAAATCAGCCACAGATGGACACGGATGAAACACTGAAAATTGGTGACCTGAAAATAATTTTTTCACGCAAAGGACGCAAAGGTAATTTTTCCCCTTATTTTCCTGTGCGTTCTTTGCGGTTGATTTCTTTGCGTTCTTTGCGGTTAAAAAAGGCTAAACTACTTAATCTTAAAAAAACGTAACTATTCAGCATACCAAGCAAGTAGGAAGTAGGAAGTAGGAAGTAGGAAAGGGGGAAAATACTTCATACTATTTTACTCTTAATTGATTTGATTAAACCTATAAGCATCCTACTCACTTCTTCAGATATATCCAAAATAGATTGAAAATCTGGCAGATAATTAAGACCTTTAGATAGAATTAGATAATACCTTCCCTACTCTCCTACTTCCCTACAGGGTGAATAGTTACGATTTTGTTATATCAGTATAACATACCTGTCAATCTATTAAAGTCTGCCCGTCTTTACATATTATCAATTTCCTATCAGTTTCTCCAATTGTAACCCGAGGCTCTCAGAGTGTAAGTAAAAGAGAAATTTCTCTAAAAAAATACAATTAGTGATGGGTATGTTTTGCTCGATATTGGTCAATGGCAAACCAGACTCCAATGATTAATACGACTTGAAGGTATGTCTTATCTTTCCTCATAGATAATCCTCATTGTCCTTAACGGAAATCGAGAAATAAGGTTAAATTTAAAAACCCTTTATTTTTAAGGCTAAATTGGCATAATGAAGAAAATATACATCTCGTTTTATACCCTTATAAATGCTTTCTACTTCAGGTTTATAC